>JADFQT010000132.1 GCA_022561675.1 Chloroflexota bacterium | reverse complement strand
CTTCATCTGAAGTAGCCCTAGCCGACCTGGAGGAGCATCTATACCATATGGAGGGAAAGGAATGCGCCCGGCATCTGTTCCGGGTGGCCGCCGGGCTGGATTCCATGGTGGTGGGGGAGCGGCAGGTCTTGGGTCAGCTACGTAGCGCCTTCAGCACAGCCAGTCTTGGGGGCCACGCTCGCGGGCCCTTGTCCCGTCTGTTTCATCAGGCGCTAAGGACTGGAAGGCGGGTACATCGCGAGACTGACATCAGCAGCCATTCCCGGTCGGTGAGCCAGGCGGCGGTACAGCTAGCCCGCGGAATTTTGGGGGATTTGGCGCAGAGACGTGCCCTGGTGATAGGCGCGGGCGATGCAGGACGGCTGGTTGCCAGGTCTTTGTCAGATGCCGGGATCAGACAAGCAACGGTTGTCAATCGCACTCATTGGCGGGCGGAGCAACTGGCCCAGGAGCTGGGCGGAATAGCTGCGCCCTTTGACGACCTGGCCAGTGAGCTCGCGGAGGCGGATGTCGTGATCAGCTCCAGCGGTTCGCCGGGGTATCTGCTGGAGGTAGACATCGTCCGAGAGGCCATGAGGTCCCGGCCGGGCCGACCGCTGCTGATTGTGGACATTGCGGTGCCCCGAGACGTGGACCCCCGGGTGGCGGAGCTGGAAGGCGTGCAGCTTTACGACATTGACTCTCTACAGTTAGTGGCCGAGACCGATGCCGCTGCCCTGCGGCAGGCCATCGACTCCGCGCAGCTGATAGTGGATGAAGAGACCAGCAGATTCGCCGATTGGTGGGAGCGCCTGGATGCGGTGCCGCTGGTAGCCAGCATCCGGCGAAACGCCGAAGAGATACGCCGTAAGGAGCTGGCCAAAACCTGGCGCAAGGTGGTCGACCATTGGCCGTTGGACAATAGCGAGGCGGGAAGGGACCAACTGGCCAAGCAACTGGATGCTATGACCTCCGCCATAATCAAAAAGTTGCTGCATCATCCCACCCAATACCTCAAGGAAATGAAAGACCCGGCTCAGCAGGAGCTCGTTCACCACATCTTCAACCTGGACGGGCTGGCCCAGGGTAATGCCATGCGTACCTCAAATCGGCGGCCGCCCAGCCGTAACCAGGGCCGGGATCTTGACGACAAGTAACGTCGTCAAGGTGGGTACTCGGGGGAGCGCCCTGGCGTTGCTCCAGACTGAGTTGGTGCTGGCGAATCTCAGGCCCCTCTATCCGGAACTGCATTTCCAGGTCAACACGGTCCGTACCCAGGGCGACGCCAACTCCGCCGCTCCCCTGGTCGGAATGGGTCTGGGTGTTTTCGTCAAGGAGATCGAGCAGCAGCTGCTCTCCGGGCAGTTGGACCTGGCGGTCCATAGTCTCAAGGACCTGCCTACCCAGCTGCCGGACGGACTGGAGTTGGGGGCCCTGCTGGAGCGGCAGGATCCCAGAGACGTGCTGGTCAATCGTTGGGGTTGCACACTAACCCAACTGCCAGCGGGAGCCCGCATTGGCACCAGCAGCCCTCGTCGCGCAGCCCAGCTCAAGGATTGCAACCCTCAGGTGCAAGTGTTGCCGGTACGGGGCAACGTCGAAACCCGGCTGGCCAAAGCCGAGAGCGACGAGTACGACGGAGTAGTTCTAGCCGCGGCCGGGCTGGTGCGTTTGGGATTGACCGAGCGAGTCTCTGAATACCTTTCGTTGGAGGAGTTCGTGCCGCCTCCCGGGCAGGGGGTGCTGGCGGCGGAGATGCGAGCTGACGACGACCGAATGCGGGAGATGTTGGCCCGGGTGGACCATTCGGCCAGCCGGAGCGTAGCTACCGCCGAGCGCGGCTTTTTGGAGTTACTGGGGGGAGGATGCCAGCTTCCGGTGGGAGCCTACGCCCAGGCCGAAGGGAAGGCCCTTCACCTGAGGGTGTTCATGTCCACTCCGGACGGTAGCTCCGTGTTCCGCACCCGGCTGTCCGGCTCAATCGAGGCCCCGCACCAGCTGGCCAGGAACGCTTACCAGGCATTGGTCGAGCAGGGGAGCAGCGAGCTGGTGGAGGCGCTGCAAGCCGGCGCGGGCTAGCGCAATTTTCTTTTTTCTCCCTTGGAACAAGTTTAACCAGACTAGAACGAATTTTGCCCCTCGACCGAGAATGGGAAACCAGGAGTCCCAAGGATAGACGATTTTGGCCGGTAAAGTATTTCTGGTAGGGGCTGGGCCCGGCGACCCGGGGCTGATCACGGTGAAGGGGCTGCGTTGCGTGGAGCAAGCTCAAGTGGTGGTCTACGACCGGCTCATGGACCCTTCGCTGCTGGAATCGGCTCCCGAAACGGCGGAGCGGGTGTTCGTCGGTAAGGAGCGGGGACGCCAGGCTCTGACTCAAGAGCAGATCAACCGGCTGTTGGTGGATCGGGCTGCCGAGGGCAAGGTGGTGGTGCGGCTCAAGGGCGGCGACCCCTTCGTCTTCGGACGGGGCGGCGAGGAAGCCCTGGCCCTGGCCGAGCATGACATCCCTTTTGAGGTGGTACCGGGCATCACCTCCGCCATTGCAGCGGCGGCCTACGCCGGGATTCCCGTTACCCACCGGCGGGTTTCCAGCCTTTTCACGGTGGTCAGCGGCAGCGAGGACCCCTCCAAGCCCGAGTCGACCGTCCCCTGGGAGGTACTGGCCCGCACCGGCGGCACGCTGGTGGTTCTGATGGGCTGGGCCGCATTGCAGTCTATTCTGGAAACCCTCGCCAAGGAGGGCATGCCGGGGAGCACTCCGGTAGCGCTGATCCAGTGGGGCACCTGGACCCAGCAGCGAACCGTCACCGGCTGTCTGGAAGACATCGTGGCGCGGGGCCAGGAAGCGGGGCTGAAGCCGCCGGTGGTGGCGGTGATCGGGCCCGTGGTGGCCTTGCGGGAACGGCTTCGCTGGTTCGACCGGGGGGACTCCCGGGGCAAGAGGGTGCTGATCACCCGCTCCCGCACCCAGGCCTCCAAGCTGCGGGAGCTGTTGGAGCAGGCGGGAGCTCAGCCGGTGGAACTTCCCTCCATAGAGATCGCCCCGTTGGAAGACTACCGGGAACTGGATCTGGAGTTAGACCGGGCTTTGGAGCGGTTCTCGGTCCGGGGGGCTGAGCTGGATTCCCATTGGATCATCTTCGCCAGCACAAACGCCGTGGATGCGGTGTTCGCCCGGCTGGCGGCTCAGGGGAAGGACGCGCGAGCCTTCGCCAACGCCACCATTGGGGCCATCGGTCCGGCCACCGCCCAGGCCCTGGCTCAGCAGGGCATCCGGGCCGACTTTGTTCCGGCCAGCTCCACTTCCGAGGCGGTTGTCGCAGAGCTATCGGATAAAGACTGGAGCGGCGTGCCGGTTTTACTCCCCGGGGCGGACATCGGACGAGAAGCTCTGGCGGAGGGACTGGCCGGACTGGGAGCGCAGGTGCGGCGGGTGACGGCTTACCGCACCGTCACGCCGTCCGGCGCGTCGGAGCGGGCCCGCCAGCTGCTGCAAGAAGGAGTGGACGTGGTGACCTTTACCAGCTCCTCGACCGTTCGCAACCTGATGGAGCTGCTCGGTGGCGACAAGGAGCTTCTGGCCTCCAGCCTTATCGCCTGCATCGGACCGGTGACCGCCGCAACCGCCGCCGAACTGGGGCTGCGGGTCGACCTGGTGGCCAGAGAAGCCACCGTCGAAGGGCTGATGAAGGCCCTGGTGTCCCACTGGGAAGGGGAGCCAGCGCCCCACCGGGATTTAAAAGTCTAGGGTTAAGAATCTATCTTGAAACCACCCATGTCATTCCGAAGGAGCGAAGCGACTGAGGAATCTAAATCCTGCGCCCGTAAAACCTCACGAGTCAGTGCGGCAGTTACACCATAGCCAATGTCGTCAGGACCGTCTGCCGAGGGGCTTTAGACTCCTTGCTTCCCTTGGGGTGACTTTTTGAGATGGTTACTAATGCCACCGGCGCCGGCGGCCGGCGATTATTCAAGCGCGGGAGTCTGCGATGACGTCTGTGGAGATGTTTTATGGTTAGCTTTCCGGATATGCGATTGAGAAGGGTGCGGGAGTTGGAGCCGGTGCGCTCCCTGATACGAGAAACCAGGCTCTCCGCCTCCAGCTTCATCTACCCCCTGTTCGTCACCCACGGCCAGGGAGTCCGCCAGCCCATCGAGCCCATGCCGGGCTGTTACCACTTTTCCCTGGACATGCTGGCCGAAGAGGTCGGGCAGGTGGCGGAGCTGGGGATCCCTGGAGTGCTGCTGTTCGGTCTTCCCGCCGAGAAGGACCCGCTGGGCACCGGCGCTTACGACCCGGAAGGCATCATCCAGGAAGCTATCAAGGTGATCAAGCAGGCGGCTCCCCAGCTGCTGGTGGTCACCGATGTCTGCCTTTGCGAGTACACCGACCACGGCCACTGCGGGGTGATTGAAAACGGCAAGGTGGACAACGACCAGACTCTGGAGCTGCTGGCCCGCAGCGCCTTGGCCCAGGTTCAGGCCGGCGCCGACCTGGTGGCCCCCTCGGCGATGATGGATGGCCAGGTGCGGGCGATTCGGGAGGCGCTGGATCGGGCCGGCGAGCAGAACGTGCCCATCATGGGCTACGCTGCGAAGTACGCCTCCGCCTTCTACGGTCCCTTCCGGGTGGCTGCCGATTCCACGCCCCAGTTCGGGGACCGCCGCAGCTATCAGATGGACCCGGCCAACCGGCGCATGGCCATGCGCGAGATAGAAACCGACATAGCCGAGGGCGCGGATATCGTAATGGTCAAGCCGGCCCTGGCCTATCTGGACGTCATCCGGCAGGCCCGGGACCGGTTCGATTACCCTCTGGCTGCCTACAACGTCAGCGGCGAATACTCCATGGTCAAGGCAGCCTCCCAGCAGGGCTGGTTGGACGAGAAGCCGGTGACCCTGGAGCTGCTCACCTCTATCCAGCGGGCCGGCGCGGACATCATTATTACCTACCACGCCAAGGAGGTCGCCCGCTGGCTCCAGGGCCGGGATTAGCAATTTATGAACCAATCTAAATCGCAGCGGCTCTTTGCCGAGGCTCAAAAATACATTCCCGGCGGGGTCAACAGCCCGGTCCGCTCCTTCCGCGCCGTGGGCGGTACCCCGCCGTTCTTGGCTCGGGGAAAGGGCAGCCGGGTCTGGGACGTGGATGGTAACGAATACATCGACTTTCTAAGCTCCTGGGGGCCCCTGGTGTTGGGGCATGCCCATTCCAAGGTGGTGGAGGCGCTGAAGAAGGCCGCCGAGGTGGGCACCAGCTTTGGCGCGCCGGTGGAGCTGGAGGTGGAGCTGGCCCGGCTGATTTGCCAGGCCATTCCATCCATAGAGAAGGTGCGGCTGGTCAACTCGGGTACCGAGGCCTGCATGAGCGCCTTGCGCCTGGCCCGGGCGTTTACCGGACGCTCCAAAATAATCAAGTTCTCAGGCTGCTACCACGGCCACGCTGATGGACTGCTGGTCAAGGCGGGCTCCGGCGCCATGACCCACGGAATTCCCACCAGCGCCGGAGTTCCGGATTCCTATGCTAGGGAAACCCTGGTGGCCGACTACAACGACCTGACCTCGGTGGAGCAGCTCTTTGAATCGCATCCCGGGGACATCGCCGCCGTCATAGTGGAGCCGGTGGCCGGCAACATGGGCGTGGTTCCTCCGGCCGAGGGGTTCCTGGCCGGCCTGAGCCGAATTACCGCCGAGAGCGGTGCGCTGCTGATTTTGGATGAGGTGATTACCGGCTTCCGAGTGGCTCCTGGTGGGGCTCAGGAGTTGTTTGATCTGACCCCGGACATCACCTGCCTGGGCAAGATCATTGGTGGAGGACTGCCGGTGGGAGCCTACGGCGGAAGGGCGGAAATCATGGAAATGGTGGCTCCTCTGGGCCCCATGTACCAGGCCGGAACCCTTTCGGGTAATCCTCTGGCGGTTACGGCCGGATTGGCCACTTTAAGGGAGCTTCAGCAGCCCGGTACCTACGAGCGACTGGAGGCGTTGGGGCAGCGGCTGGCCCACGGGTTAACCCAGGCATTCAAGCAGGCACAGGTGCCCTCCACCATCAACCGCGTCGGCTCCATGCTTACCGGGTTCTTTACCGGCGGCCCGGTGGATTCGCTGGCCGGCGTAGAGCGGGCCGACGCAGCCCAATATGGCCGGTACTTCCACGCCATGCTGGAGCGGGGAGTTTACTTCGCCCCCTCCCAGTTCGAGGCTGCTTTCGTCTCCCTAGCCCATACCGATGAAGACATAGACCGTACGGTAGAAAAGGCAGCCGAGGCTTTGTCGGGGCTGGGCTAGGAGATACTGGCGGACTGGACGTGGCAGTGGGATGTACCCGGTAGGATGAAGACGCTGTAGGGGCGCACGGCCGTACGCCCCTACTACTTTTGTGGCTAGGTGCCGTAGCGCGCAGCGGCGTTGGGGTCGCTATAAGTAACGTTTTTGGTGGCCCAGAAGGCCGTGGCGATGTTGTCTACCGCCGACACTAACTCTTCGCAGGCGGCCATGTCCACGGTTTGCTTGCAGCGGCCGGCCAGTTTCAGTGCCTGGTTAAAGCTCCCATGCAGGTCGAACCCGGCGGGCATATTGGGCCAGGCATAGTCCGCCCACAGGATACTCAACTCGCGTTTACAGATTTCCCCATGCTCTTCCTTGACCGTGGCGTAGCGAGACATGGTGTTGGCGTAGGCGTGGCGGGCCTCCGCGTCGGCATCAGCCCCAGGGGGCTCCAGACTCTGGATGCGCAGTACCATCTTCTGTACCGTCTGGGCGGCGATCTTGGCGGCGATGGGGTCGTATATACCGCAGGGGATATCGCAATGGGCTTCAGCGGTCGGTATCCTTAGCCAGACGAATGGATTAAACATGCCTTCCCCTTCTCCTTCAGGTCAAAATTTAGCATGCCCCAGAGTACAAGAAAAAGATGTGAGGCGCAAGCCCCGGTCAGCTTTAGCCAGGTCCAGGTAACTGTTCAGAGTTGAGGGGAAGTGAGCAACCGGCGGCATTCCAGGAGGGGATTGAGTCCTCTGGCCCGCCAGGTGCCGAAGAGAGACGCCAGGGTCATCCCTTCGACCTGGCTCAGGACAGGCTTGGTGTCGGTGCCCCGGTCGGAGCGGGTGCCACCGCTGATCTTGCGACTGATCACCAGGTGCCGCAGGCTTCGCTCGGCGGCGTTGTTGTCCGGAGGCACGGCTGGGTCCGACACGAAGACAAACAGTTCCTTGATGAACCG
>JADFQT010000131.1 GCA_022561675.1 Chloroflexota bacterium | reverse complement strand
GCGACGTTTCAGCCTACATTCCCACCAACGTAATCTCCATCACCGATAGTCAGATTTACCTGGAGCAAGACCTTTTCAACTCCTGAATTCGGCCGGCGGTCAATGTGGGTCTTTCGGTTTCCCGAGTCGGCGGCGCCGCCCAGACCCGAGCCATACGACGGGTAGCGGGCCGGTTGCGGCTGGAGCTGGCCCAATACCGGGAGCTGGCCAGTTTCGCCCAGTTCGGCACCTCAGACCTGGATCCGGCCACTCGGGCGCAGCTGGCCAGAGGTCAGCTGGCCACAGAAGTGTTGAAGCAACCCCAGCAGCGGCCTCTCAGCCTGGAAGAAGAGGTTATAATCCTCTTCGCCGTCAACGCCGGACTCAATGACGACATCCCCTTGGAGCGTTGCGCCGCCTTTGAAGAGCAACTCCTCCGGCATGTCGCGACCACCCATCCGGACATTGGTGAGAATATTCGAGAGACCAAGGATCTGATCGACGAGACTGAAGCCAAGTTGACCCAGATCATCAACGACTTCAAGGGTTCCTTTAGCTAGGCTGGCCGCAGCAACTGGCTGGCTCTTAGTATTAACTCAAAATGTCACCCCGAGCCCTTCGGCGTTGCGCAGGATAAACTCCGCGAGGGGTCTAAAATCCCCGGAAACACGGCCCAGATGCTAGTGACAACGGTGTAACTGTAATACTGGCTCAGGAGGTATTATGGGCGCAAGATTTAGATTCCTCAGTCGCTTCGCTCCTTCGGAATGACATGGCTATCTGGAATCAGCCGGCCCCGACCAGGTTTTTAAAAACCGTCCGGCCAACTTTTCGCGATAGGGAAAAGGCTCAATGCCCAGTCTGAGAGACGTTCGACGGCGAATCAGGAGCGTTGATAACACCGGCAAGGTCACCAACGCCATGTCATTGGTAGCCGCTTCCAAGATGCGCCGGGCGCAGGAAGCGGTGCTGCAGGGCCGCCCCTATTCGGAAAAAATCCAGGAAGTCATTTCCCACCTGGCGGCGCAACGCTCCGAGGATAGCGATGAGATTCCCCCGCTGCTGCGGGTCCGCCCGGTGCGAAAAATCGGCCTGGTGGTCATTACTCCGGACCGTGGCCTGTCCGGAGGCATGCACGCCGGCGTCAACCGGAGGGTGGCTCCCTTTATCCTGGCGCAGGAAGCTCCGGTGGAGAGCATTGTCGTCGGCAGAAAGGGACGGGACTTTCTGGTGCGGACCGGCCAGGATGTCAAGGCGGTTTTCACCGATTTGGGGGACCGCCCCAGCCTGCTGGATACCACTCCCATCTCCCGCCTTGTCATCGACTCCTACGCGTCGGCGGAGGTGGATGAGGTGCATCTGATTTATACCCAGTTCCTCTCCACCATGTCGCAGCAGGCGGTTGTGGAGAAGCTGCTGCCGGTTACTCCGGCGGAACTGACCGGAACGTCCCGAGCCGGCTACATCTACGAGCCGGATGCAACCAGCGTGCTGGAAGCTCTGCTGCCCCAATTTGTGGAGATGCAGGTCTACCACGCAATTTTGGAGTCTATCGCCAGCGAGCAGTCGGCGCGCATGGTGGCGATGCGGAACGCCACCGACAACGCTAAATCCTTAAGCCAGGATTTGACCCTGGTAATGAATAAAATCCGCCAGGATAGCATCACCAACGAGCTGCTGGATCTGGTCGGCGCAACTCTCGCCCTGGAGGGCTGAATATCGGAGGGCTGACCAGCACCACTAATCGCCAAGGGAGGTCGCACATTGGCTGCCGGAAAAATCGTACAAATAATTGGAACTGTTATCGACGTGGAGTTCCCGCCGGATGAACTCCCCAGCCTGTTCGACGCGCTGGAACTGGAGAACAGCGGGGAGAAGCTGATTCTGGAAGTCCAGCAGCACGTTGGAAATAACTGGGTGCGCTGCTTGGCCCTGGGGTCCACCGAAGGCCTGGCCCGGGGAACCGAGGTAAACGACACGGGAGCCAAGGTGATGGTGCCGGTGGGCCCGGAAACCCTGGGCCGCCTGTTCGACGTTACCGGTACTCCTCTGGATAATCTGGGTCCGGTTGAAACCGCTATGAGCTGGCCGATACACCGGGATGTCCCCGCCTTTGATGAGCAGAACCCGGATATTGAACTCCTGGAAACCGGGATCAAGGTGTTCGACCTGATCACGCCTTTCCCCAAGGGGGGCAAGGTCGGCGCCTACGGAGGAGCCGGTGTCGGAAAGACCGTCATTATCCAGGAGTTGATCCGCAACATCGGCGCCGAGCACCAGGGCGTCTCGGTCTTCGCCGGCGTGGGTGAGCGCTCCCGGGAGGGGAATGACCTGTGGCATGAGATGCAGGCTTCCGGCGTGCTGTCCAGCACGGTGCTGGTTTTTGGACAGATGAACGAAACACCGGGGGTGCGGGCCCGCGTCGGTCTTACCGGATTGACTATGGCCGAGTATTTTCGGGACGAGGAGCACCAGGACGTCCTGCTGTTCATCGACAACATCTACCGCTACATTCTGGCGGGCATGGAGGTGTCCGCCCTGCTGGGCCGGATGCCCTCCGCGGTCGGTTATCAGCCCACATTGGCTACCGAGATGGGAGCTCTTCAAGAGCGGATAACCTCCACCAAGTCCGGGTCTATCACGTCTTTCCAGGCCATTTACGTGCCGGCCGACGACTACACCGACCCCGGTATCGTGACGACCTTCGGGCACCTGGACGCCGTGATCTCCCTGGAGCGATCTCTGGCTGCGCAGGGTCTGTATCCGGCGGTGGATCCGTTGGCCTCCTTTGCCAGAATCCTTGAGCCCCGGATTGTGGGCGAGGAGCACTATCGTGTGGCCCGCGGCGTGCAGCAGGTTTTGCAGCGGTATCGGGACCTGCAGGATATTATCGCTATCCTGGGCATAGAAGAGCTCTCCGAAGAGGACCGGGTGGCGGTTTTCCGCGCCCGTAAAATTCAGCGCTTCCTGACCCAGCCCTTCTTTGTCGCCGAAACCTTTACCAGCCAGCCAGGTAAGTATGTTCCCCTGCGGGATACGGTCAAGGGGTTTGCGGAGCTCCTGGATGGAAAACACGACCACCTGCCGGAGCAGGCTTTCTACATGGTGGGTACTATTGAGGAGGCGATAGAGAAGGCTGAGCAGATTCAGGCCAGCGCCGCCTAGCCCCAGCTCGGCGATCAGAATCTTTCACCGGATCTGGCACCGGATCTGGCACCGGCTTGGCGGCCGGACCCCAGAGTGAGGACAAGAACCATGGCACCAATGAGACTTGAAATAATTACCGCTGAGCGCCGGGTCTACAGCGACGACGTGGACCTGGTGGTAGCGCCCGGCTTAGAAGGTCAGCTGGGCATCCTGCCCCACCACGCGCCTTTGATGAGCAGCTTGCAACCGGGCGAGCTGATTATCCGCAAGGATGGCGAAGAGACCTACCTCGCCGTTAGCGGCGGGTTCTTGGAGGTGCTGGACAACCAGGTAACCGTGCTGGCCGACGCCGCCGAGCGGTCCGACGAGATAGACGAGGAACGGGCCCAGGCAGCGATGGAACGGGCCAGCGAGGGGATGGCGGGCCGGGGGGCCGAAATTGAGTTGGAACAGGTGGCTGTTGCCATGCGCCGGGCCCAAATACGGCTGAACGTGGTGCGTCGCCGCCGGGCCAGGGCCGATATGCGAGGTGCCGTGGGCGGGCCGGGAGCCGGCTAAACTAAAGCCAAAGTGGAATCTACATCGACACCGGATTGGGCAGCGCTTCCCACACCGTCATTCCGGCGAACGCCGGAATCCAGGGAACAGTGCATAATGTGCTTTCCTGGACACCGGCGTAAGCCGGTGTGACGAAGGATTTTGCTCCTTCAGGTTGCGCAAACTAACACACTGCCGATTGCCGAAGCAGACTCTGGGGTTTAGCTGAATGTAGTTTTCACCTTGGTATTATTTTAGTAATTGAGGTGGGTAGTTCATGGGCGCTCTTGAATTTGGAACCTACGACAATTTTGCCGCTTACGAAATGAAAGGCTCTTCGGTGGCGGCGGACGTTTATGAGCAACACATCAGGGAGGTGCAGGAAGCGGAGGAGTTGGGCTACAAGTACTACTTCATAATAGAGCACCAGAACTCCGACGTGGGACAGCTCACCGCGCCCAGCGTTTACCTATCGGCCGTGGCCCAGCGTACCAGCACCATTCGTTTCGGTGTGATGATCTATCAGCTGCCCTTCTATAACCCCATCAGGCTGGCGGAGGAAGCAGCGATGCTGGACCAGCTATCTCGGGGGCGGCTGGAGTTTGGCACTGGAATCGGGGTCGCCGAGCATGAGTTCGTCAGGTGGAACCTGCCCTTCTACGAACGACGGCAGATGTCTCAGGAGGCCCTGGAAATCATCATCAAAGCCTGGACCGAAGACACCGTCACCTATCAGGGCAAATACTGGCAGTTCGATGAAGCCTTGCCGGTTCCCAAGCCCTACCAGAGCCCCCATCCTCCGATTTGGGTGGCAGCCCACAGTCCGGCCTCGCTGGAGTTCGCCGCCAAAGGAAACTTCCACGTGTCTCAGAATTTGGACGTGGACAGCGTCATCGCCGAAAAGTTCGAGCTATACCGCCGCACCTGGCAGGATTGCCAGCACCAGGGGCCGATGCCCCGAACTTTTTTGACGCGCGCCGTACACGTGGCGGAAACGGATGAGAAGGCCCGAGCCCAGGCCGAAGCGCCGCTGCTGGCTTCTCGGGCTCTAAGCAGGGAAAGAATCGCCCGGACTCGGGTGGGATTTATCGGCAATGAAGATTCTCCGACCCAGCGGGAGCTGTCGCGGGTTTTTCAAGGGATGAACACATCCTACGATTTCTGGATTGACAACGGGCTGGCCCTGGTTGGCAGTCCGGAAACGGTGGCGAAACGGCTCAAGGAACAATATCGGCTAATTGGCTACGACATCTTTTGTGCCAATCATCGGTTCGGCCCCCTGCCGGAGGGACAGTCCAGAAAGTCCATGCGGCTGTTCGCCGAGGAGGTAATGCCGGCCTTCCGGGAAAGAGCCGGGAATGAACCGGAATAAGCCCGGCCGGTAAACTACGGCGGCGCGGTTGGGATGTCTTGAGGAACCGCACTGAATTTCGGGACCGGCGGGCCTACTGACGAATCGACCGTCGCCGAGGACGGGCCAGGGCCAGGACCTCTCCCATATGGGTTACCTGGTCCAGATGCCAGAGCAGGTTCAAAAGCCGCTCAACCCGTGCCTTGGGGAGAACATCGCCGGTCAAAACGCGGAACTTTTCCTCCAACTGAGCATCGGTAAGCGGATTTTCCGGCGCGCCGGTGGCGTTGGCTATGACTACCCGGTAAGAGATGCCGCCCTTTAACGTCAAGGTCACCTCGGCGGCGTCCTCGGCCATTTCCGAGTCGATTGTCGCGTCGATCCGGTCCCTTAACGCCTCAACCGCCGGGTCGTGTACCCGGTCATCGGTATACTGGGCCGGGAAAGCGGCCCCATCAATCAACCCGACCGCCATGCTGTGCTGGTAGGAAAACTTACCCTCCAGGCCCACCTGCGGGTTGGGCCGGTCTACCAGCTCCAGGACCAGGGGATGCACCCGGGCCGATATGCTTGCCACGGTTTCCGCGCTTACTCCCGGCTTAGACCTAAGCCCTATCATGGCGTCGATCAAAGGGTGAATCACCACGCCACAGGCGTAGGGCTTCAATCCGTTCTTTTGAAGCTCCCACCGCTCTCCCAGCCCGTCGGTGGCTCGATCCCAGTGGCTTTCGGTAGAGAGTACCGCCCCGAACCCTCTTCGCCCCTCCAAAATGGTGGGAGAGGAGCTGAATCCCCCTTGGGCCAGCAAAGCCGCCAAAACCCCGCTCTGGGCAGAGCGTCCTGGGTGAAAGGGCTTGGTCATGGAACCAAAAACTTCCCGGACGCCGGAGGCCTGGGTTCCGGCTATGCCCATGGCCCGTATCATGGCCGGAGTATCCAGCCCCAGCAGACGACCGGCGGCGATGGCCGAGCCGAACACACCGCAAGTGCCGGTGATGTGCCATCCCGCATCGTAGTGGTAGGGATGCACCGCCATCCCGATCCGGCAGCAAATCTCCATGCCTAAAATGGAAGCCACGAGGGCATCCCGGCCGCTGGCGCCCATCTGCTCGCCCACCGCTAGGGCCGCGGGCAAAGTTGGCGAAGAGGGGTGAATCACGGTGGGGAAATGGGTGTCGTCGTAGTCCTCCAGGTGACCCAGGTAGCCGTTGGCCAGGGCCGCGTTCTGCAAGGTGGTGCGTGGCCCCACACCGGCGATGGATGCGTGCCGTCCGCCCCCCTCCCTCCGATAGACCTCCAGCAGGATGTCGAGAGAAGGATCCCGAGAAGCGTAAAGCGCCACCGCCAGGAAATTGATGAAACACCGTTTGCCTTCGTGCAGGATGTCCTCGGGGATGTGGGCGGCCGTGGCGGTAGCGCCGTAGCGGGCCAGGGTTTCCGTGGCTCCCATTTCCTTCCTCGACTTGTTGTTGAATTATAGGGTTATACCAAGTCTGCCTAAAAACCAGCGATGCTCCGAGCGTTTCCCACGCCCGGAGCATCGTTTTTACCACTGGGAGCCCCGGCCGGGGCGATTCTGGCTCAGACTTTCGAGCCGTCGCTACTAGGGGTTAGTTGTCACCAACTCCAACGGCTTCCCTGGCGGCGGTGGTGCCGGCGGCCAGATACTTCCCGTACCAGTTGAACACTTGCTCCCAGCCTGCCACCGCAGCCTCCTGCCGGTAGCTGGGACGGTCGACGGCGAAGAAGCCGTGGCCGGCGTTATCGTAGCGGTGGAACTCGTACACCTTGTTGAGACGCTTGAGCTCGGCCTCGGTCTGGTCCACATCCGCCGGCGAGGGCCTGGCGTCCTCATTGCCGAAAAGTCCCAGTATGGGGCAGCTCAGGTCGGCGGTGAAGTCGATGGGGGCCACCGGCTGCCGCGGGGTAAGCTCGTCGCCCGTGGCTGTGACGCCACCCCCCCAGCAGTCCACCGCAGCGTCGAACCCCGAAAGCCGGCAAGCTACTAAGTAAACCTGACGTCCACCGGAGCAGAATCCGATAACTCCGACCTTGCCGTTGTGGTAGGGCAACGAGCGCAGGTAGGCGTTGGCGGCGGCCACGTCTCCCAAGGTGCGGTCATCGGGCATTCCACCGGCGTCTCGCACGCTGACGCTGTTGTCCGTCGGGCTCCCCTTGCCCTCTCTGAAGTGCAGGTTGGGGGAGATGCAGGCG
>JADFQT010000130.1 GCA_022561675.1 Chloroflexota bacterium | reverse complement strand
CCGCAATGTCGTGGGTAATGTAGATCATGCTCATGTTCAGCTGCTGCTGAACCTGCTTGAGCTCCCGCAAAATCCGGTCCTGGACGATGACATCCAGCGCCGTCGTCGGCTCGTCGGCGATGATCACGTCGGGCTCGCAGGCCAGTGCCATGGCGATAATCGCCCGCTGGCGCATACCTCCGCTGTACTCGTGGGGGTAGCGCTCCATGAGCTGCGGGTCCAGGCCGACCATGCGAAATAGACGGACTACCCTTTCCCGTGCCTGCCTACGAGTCGAGTCCATGCCGTGGGTTTCGATGGCCTCGATTATCTGGTCGCCCACCCGGTAGACCGGGTCCAGAGCGTTCATCGCCGCCTGGAAAACCATGGCGATCCGCCGGCCCCGATAACTCCTCACCTCCTCTTCGGTCATCGACACCAGGTCTCGCTCGCCCAGCAGCACCTGGCCGCCGATGAGCCGGGCGTTGTCGGGCAGCAGCCGCATCAGCGAAATAGCCACCGAGGTTTTCCCGCAGCCCGATTCCCCTACCAGGGCCAATGACTGGCCCCGGGCCAACTCAAAGCTTACGCCGTCTACTGCCTTTACCACACCCTGGCGGGTCAGATAGTGCATCGTCAGGTCGACCACCCGCAAAACCGGATCGGCCATGCCTATTATGCTCCTCGATTCCGCCATGTCAGCTATCCCACTGGCGGCGTAGCCGGGGGTTGACCACCTCGTCCAAGGCTCGACCCACCAGATAAAAGGCGCTGCACAGCAGCGTAATGGAGGCTCCGGCGGGAACGATCAGCCACCAGAACTTGGTACCTCCCAGCAGGTATCCGCCGGTGGAGGCGGTGTTGATCATTATGCCCCAGCTCATTCTAATGTTCAGGATGCCGAAGAAGGAAAGGACGGCTTCGGAGAATATGGCGGCGGTGACGGTGAACATCATGTAGAGCAGGGAGAGAGGCAGAAGATTGGGGACGATGTGGACGAAGATAATGTGGAACTGGCTACCTCCGGCCACCCGGGCCGCCTCGATGTAGGGCTTGACCTTGATGGTCAGGGCCTGAGATTTCAGGACCACGGTAGTGCCGCCAAATCCGCCCAGGAGCCCCAGGACCAGGGCCAGTTGAAAAAGGTTCAGGCCGAACAAGGCGGTAAGCACAATCAGCAAAGAGATTGTAGGCAACATGATGATGATGTCCGCCAGACGCATGAATAGGGCGTCCACCACGCCGCCATAGTAGGCCGAGATTGCACCGATACTGGTGGCTATCGTCACGGTGACCAACGCCGCGGTGATACCCAGGAAGAATTCGGAGGCAGTGCTGGACATCAGCTGACTCAGGACATCCCGGCCCAGGGGATCGGTCCCCAGCAAATGCCGCCACGATGGAGGCGCCGGCTGCTCCACCTGGTCGAAGGCATATCCAGTTACCGGATCGTAGGTAGTGGCATCCCAGACAGTGGCCATCAGAATGGGATGAGCGACAGCCAGCAAAGCGAAGGAGAGGATTATCCCCAGGCCCAGGAGACCGATCTTACTACTGGCAAATAGGGTCCAACCACTCTTCAGGCCTCGGACAGCTAGCCGCAGCCTGGCGACTCGAATCTTTACTAACCCGTTTATTGCGCCCTGGTCTCTCACTGGTATCGTATCCTCGGGTCAAGGTACACGTACAGTACATCGGCCACCAGATGGGCGGCAAGGGCAAACACCCCGACGAACACGAAGGCGCCGATAGCCAACGGCAAATCTTCGCTCAGCACCGCGTCCAGCAGGGTTCGGCCCATCCCGGGCCAGGAGAAGATGGCCTCAATAATCACGCCCCCGTCGATGGCGAAGGCCAGGCTGAAGACGAAGCTGGTCACCACCGGCAGCAGGGCGTTGCGGGCGGCGTGCCGGTCCCGCACTTCCTTCTCCGGCAAACCCTTCGCGCGGGCAGCCATTATGTAGTCCTCACGGAGGGTTTCCAGCATGCTGTTCCGGGTGATCAGCATGGTTCCGGCAAAAGAGATCAGCGTGAGGGTGGCGACCGGCAACACCATGTGGCGCACAATATCCAAAGCCAGGTAGCCCGCGCCGCTGGACCACCACACCAGCGTGACGCCTAGCGCCACGACTCCCAGCAGCGGGATCAGCGTTCTTCCCTGGTACCGCCGGGCGAACTTACGGGTCACGAGCACGGCGATGAACAGGAAGACGGAGACGGCGGCAGCGGTAAGGATCATGTTGGTGAAGACCGCATTGGCCTCCACCGTTGCATCACGCCAGAGCAGGGGGTCCAGAAACTTCCCCAAGGGAAACCAGCCCAGCTTGAAGGCGAAAATCCAGATCATCATTAGACCAAACCAGGGAGTGAACACGGTGAACAGGAGCGCCCCGGAGATGGTGGCGGTATATTCCAAGACCCCGCCCCGCTTCCAGGCGATGGCCTTACCCAGAAAGAACCCGCAGTAGAAGGAAACCACGGTTGCTGTCAGAAATAGCATTACCGTCCTGGGAAGCCGCTCCAGGATGACATCGACCACCGACTGAGGGTAGTGGCGGAAGGAAACGCCGAAGTTGCCTGTGCCGTAGTTTTTCAGGTGTATCAGGTACTGCTGCCACAGCGGCTTGTCCAGGCCAAAAGCAGCCTCTATTTTCGCCTTGACCTCTGGGGGAATGTCCGGATTGAAAGCATAGAAGGAGGCATAGCTGCCGGGCTGGGCCTGAATCAGAAAGAAGGCCAGGGTAGTGAAGAGAAAAAGCGTGACCAAGATTTGCCCGACGCGACGGATCAGGTAGGCAGTCATGCCGGTCCAGCTCCTGCCCCTACTTGATCAGCACTGTGGTGGTGAGAGCGTTCTGATCTTGAATGCCGCTCAACACTTCAGTGTAAGGGAACTCCAAACGATCGTCCCGGTAGGCCTCCAACACCGGAGTGGTAAACAGTACCACGTAGGGCAAATCGTCGGCCAGGAACTCCTGCATTTTAAAAACATGACGCCGGGCCGCCTCCAGGTCGGTCTCCGCCAACAGTTCGTCGGCCAGCTTATCGAACTCGGGGTTGGAGTAGCCGCCGCGGTTAAGTCCCTCCCCAAGGGCGTTGCGGGAGTGAAAGAAGGCCTCCAGATAATCTGGATACAGGCTCAAACTCCACCCGAGAATCCACATGTCGAAGCCTTCGGGGTCGGTGATCCTCTCCACGATGATGTTGAAGCCGGTAAGGTTGGCCCTCACCGGAATACCTATGTCGTTGAGCCACCTCTCGATCCAGATGGCGAAGGTGGAACGCAGAGGGTCGTAGCCGGCGCTGGGGGCCAGTATCTCCAGCTCGGGCACTGGCTGACCGTCGGGCATCTTTAGGCCCTTGCCCCGTTCTTTCATGAAAGCGCCGTCTTCGCTCACCTCGGGCTCCGTCTCCCAGGTGTATCCGGCCCCTCTCAGTAGCTCCACCGCCTGGGTCACCCGCTCGGTCCGGCTCAGTCC
The DNA here is from genome assembly GCA_022561675.1 of Chloroflexota bacterium. Lineage (GTDB taxonomy): Bacteria > Chloroflexota > Dehalococcoidia > Lucifugimonadales > UBA3495 > JADFQT01. The sequence goes on along the minus strand of JADFQT010000130.1, from coordinate 3,789 downwards.
CTTCCCGATGAGCGGTACCTCCGGGTTGTACCAGAAGCCGTTGCCCTCGGGGACAGTGGTATACATGGGGATGGCGACACCCTGAAGCACGGTGCTGGCCAGGAACTCCTTGTCGATCAGCGTGGCGACGGCGTGGCGGAAGGATTTGTCGCTCATGGGAGCTCTCCGCACATTGAAGCCCAGGTATCGGAACCCGTTGGAGGGGTTCTCGATGACGGCGATGCCCGACTGACCTTTGACCTGGTCTTGCAGCCCTCGTTGCAACCCTATCGGGTTGAGAATCAGGTCAATGTCTCCCTTCCTCAGGGCTAAAATGGCCGCTTCTTGGGTCCCGTAAATTGAGTAGATGGTACTGTCGGCATAGGGCCCGATGATGTACTCCAGGGACTTGCCGCCGCTGGGCTCTCCATAGGCGGAGAAGCGGTAGCCGTCAGCCCTGGACTCGGCGTAGGCGCCGTTCTCGTACTCGGTTATGGTGGCGCCGGTAAAATAGTACTCGGGATTCCTTACAATTTCGGCAAAGGCCCCCCTCTCCCACTTCTTGAATGTGTAGCCGCCGGCGGCGGGTTGGCCGGACGGTAGGTGAGCGAACAGGGCTTTCTGTTGGTCGATGATGTCGCCCTGCTGCTTTACTTTCTCCACCACCGGTCCCCAATAGTTCTGGGACATGATGGGCATGAAGGCGGTGCCGAATTGCCAAACAGCCAGGCCGGGTTTTTGTTTGAAGAACAGCTTGAGCCGGGAGGGGCCCGGCGCCTCGGCATGGTCAAAGAACTCTGGGTTCACCGAGGAAGCCCAACTGGCGGTCAACTCCAGGTCCAGGACCGTCTGGGTGGTGAAAACGAAGTCGGCGGCGGTGACTTCGCTGCCGTCGCTCCAAAGAAACCCCTCTTTCAGGTCTACCTCGGTGGTCCAGAAAGTTTGGCCGCCGATGGTCTCCTCCAGCAGGGGGCTCGGGAATCCAGCGGCCAGAGAAGGCACCCAATCGAAGCGCTGGTCCGAATAGCCGTACAACGCCGGTTGGGCACCACCCAACACATAGGCGTTCCAGATGGTTCCATCGGAGCTGGAGCCCAGGTAGGACCAGAAGTTGGTGGTGGTCAGGTCGGCGAAGATGCCGAGTTGATATACTTTTTCTCCCTCGGTCTGGGTCACCGGCTCTGCCGTCGCGGTGGTTGGGACAGAGGTGGGCGTAGCCACGACCTGTACTTCTTTGATTATCTCTCGGGTACAGGCGGTGAAAAAAATTAGGGCGACTATTGCGATGAGCCTAGCCAGCCATCGGTATCTGCCTCCCATCCAAGCCACCTCCCCATCTGGTTCAGCCGGTATGGCTGGAACCGTAACAGGTACGCGTGGCTGGGGTCAAGAAGAGATCGAACTCGACTCAGAGCGATCGCATTGTCCCTTATCCGCAATACTCCTCCTGAAAAAAATTCCGAGAATTTGAGTTCCAGGTGGGTATGGGTAGGGCTGCACACAGACACGGGAGGGTAGGACCCATTAAACTTATGGCTGCGAAATATTCTTTCCCTATCCCCTGCCCACTGTCAGAGGCATGGGCTTTCCTTAAGGATTGGCTTGGCATCTTTCACAACCACGAGCTAATGATTAATATAGACAAGTGATGGCGAAGGGCATTCCGCCAGCCTGCTGCCGGACTCCCGGGAGTCCGGACCTAAGAAGCAAGGAGGACAAAATGGCCATTAGACTCTCCAGGATTGGTCACACAGCGGTGAGAGTTCGAGATATTGAAGCCGCAAAGAGGTTCTACACTGAGGTCATGGGATTCAAAATTGTTGAAGAAGACCCGGATCATGGCGGCGTTTTTATGAGTTTAGGGCACGACGACACCATTGATGGACATACCTTCGACATCAGTCCGGTGGAGAACCCTGGTACAGCTCTTCCACCTCCGACCCGGAATCAGGTGGGTGTAGCTCACATCGCCATTAAAGTAGATTCTCATGATGATCTGAAGGAAGCTTATGATCATCTTCAAGCACACGGGGTTCAGGTGAACCGGTTGGTTGAGCATGCCAACCAGCGCAGCATGTATTTTACCGACCCAGACGGTAATGGACTGGAAATTTATTACGAATTCCCTACCTCCAGGGAGCTTTTCAAGAGGGGCAGGGGTGACCGGGATTTCATCTTCACCTTCGAAGACCCGGTGCCTCCTTGGGCTTCCTCTGTGCCTGATGATTGGGACCCAGAGACTACCGCGGACCGGTACCATCGGGGAACGGTACGACAGATGGGCAGCTAGGCCCACCTTTTTGGATTTGACGCCTTAACCGGGGAAGGCACCAGTTATTAGCCAATATCTCGAGAGCTTAGAGGAGAAATCGTGCAATTTGGACTTTTCGGGAGCGCCCAGGCAAAGCGGGGAGGGCCTAATGATGATAGTGGAGCAGGATTCCGAGAATTCGTCGAACGCAACATAGAAGCCGAGGCTCTCGGTTATTACAGCACCTTCCTGGTAGAACATCACTTTACCGGCTTCGGTCAGGTCTCCGCGACTCTGAACCTCCTCACTTGGATCGGCGCCAGGACCAAGACCCTGCGCCTGGGCACGGCCGTCATGGTGCTTCCTTGGCACAATCCGGTTTTATTGGCCGAACAGATCGCAACCCTCGACCTCTTGTCCGATGGCCGTGTCGATGCCGGGGTTGGCAAAGGATACCGCCTTAGTGAATTCGATGGATTTCGTATTCCCATTGAAGAAGCCGATGACCGTTTTGAGGAATGCTTGGAGGTGATGATAAAAGCCTTGGCATCTGATGCCCCCTGGTCGCATCAAGGTACCTACTGGCAGTTCGATGAGATTGTAGTGGAACCTCCTAGTGCCCAGAGGCCTCATCCGCCGTTCTGGATGGGAGCAGGAAGCCCGGCGTCCATTAAGCAGGTGGCCGACCGGGGAATGAACATGTTGCTGGGCCAATTTGACTCCTTGGAAAAGATCAGCGAGGAGGTCGCTCTCTATAAATCAGAAGTTGAATCCCACGGGCGCGTCTATGATGCTATGAACGTGGCGGTGGCCCGATCCATCAACATCGTCGATACTGCATCAGAATACGAACAAGCGCTGGAATCCAGAATGGCCGGGCGCCGGCGCACTCAGCAATTGGCTCGCCGGCCGAACTTTCAGGACACCCGCGAGGACGCGGAAGCCGGAACCCTGTATGGAACACCCGAGGAAGTCGCCGCCAAACTACAAGCCCTTCAGGACATCGGAGTCGAATACGTTTTGCTCAACAGCCCGGGAGGGCTTCCGACTTTACGCCGGTTCGCCCGAGAGGTGATGCCCGAATTCCTAACCGATTCCCCAAAGTTATAGGACCACGTCCTGATTCGGTATCTGCATCGGCTGGCGTCAATTTTAGGATTCGACAGCTGGATTGAGGATTATCTTCCCGAACGGCGCATCACTCTCGACCAAACGATGAGTCTCCTCAGCCTGCTGCAGTGGCATAATCCGGCTGATCAACGGCTGGAAATAGCCTTTATCAGTCAAGTCCAGAGCCCTTTCTAAACCAAAGCCAAGGCGGGATCTACATCGACACCGGATTGGGCAGCGCTGCCAACACCGTCATTCCGGCGAACGCCGGAATCCAGGAAACAGTGCAGAATGTACTTTCCTGGACACCGGCGTAAGCCGGTGTGACGAAGGATTTTGCTCCTTCAAGTTGCGCGAACTAACACACTGCCGATTGCCGAAGCAGACTCTGGGGTTTAGCTGAATGTAGTTTTCACCTTGGTACCAGTTTAGGATTCGAGATTTCGGAT
>JADFQT010000129.1 GCA_022561675.1 Chloroflexota bacterium | reverse complement strand
GCCAGGATACCCTGGACGAGGCGCTGCTCTACGGCGATTCGGTGCCGATTATCCTGTATCCCGATGGCAGAGTGGAGATCGGTTTCCAGGGTTCGGTGGGTTGAGAGATCGGCTGACGAGCTGTTAGCTCGTCCCAGCAATTCCGACCGGAAAATCCAGCCGGAAAATTCCTTCAGGCATGCCCGGCTTGGCGCGCGGCGCCGTAACCAAAAAATAACCGTAGCAAGAGGAGGTAAGACATGGCAGAGCAGACCAGCGTGGTGACTCCCCAGCGGTTCGAGCAAGGTTTTACCTATCCCGATTACATCGCCCAGATAAAGGTCAATAAGGCCCGCTTTGAGGGCTTCTACGACAATTTCCAGGTGAGGCCCGAGGAGGCAGCAGCGCTGAAAAGCCTGGCGGCAAGACCGGACGGTCCGGCCAAGATGCTGGTTTTGGGGGAGGACTGGTGCGGGGATGTGATTCGGGGCTTGCCGGTATTGGCGCGCATGGCCGAGGCCACGGGCTGGGAAATGCGGGTGTTTCCCAGGGATGAGCACCACGACATAATGAACGAGTTCCTCAAGAACGGCGAGTGGATGTCCATCCCTACGGCGGTGTTTTACACCCGCGACCACAAGTACATCTGCCACTGGATAGAACGCCCCGAGGTTGCCGAACAGGAGATTCACGACATAGAGGAAGCCATTCGTCGGGAGAACCCGGACATAAACGACCAGGATTTTGGCCGGGAGCGCCGTACCCGTACCGCCGCTCGAGCCGAGGCGTGGCAGCAGGCCACGGTGGAGGAACTGCTGGGGCTGCTGACCCGCAGCGTGGGGTAGGCGCCGGGCCTGGGAAAAACCGCCAATTATTCAGAAACCCTCACCCGATAGATGGGGTGAGGGTTCTGTTTTTCCGGTTGGATTTTAAATTCGGAGGGCCCGAATCTAGCCCAGCGCCAGCCCTCTTACTTCTTTGGCCTCCGCGGGCAGGGGATAGGAGGACCAGGTAGCTCCGTCGTCGCTGGAACCAAAGGCCTCGCCGTCCCGCGCAACACAGAACACGTGGCTGGGCTCCCTGGGGTCGGTCCTCACGGCCATCATGGTGCTCTGGGCCTTGATCCCCAGTCCTACCGTCTCAAAGGTGCGGAACAGGTCCCGACTTCGGTAAAGCGCCCCCTGGCCGCTGCGGGCGGCGGCTCCAATGGAAACGTACATCACATTCGGGTCGTGGGGCGGGGCGAACAGGTCGCGGGTGTAGGTAATCTCGGAGAAATTACCGAAGTCGATGGGAATCCATTCCCGGCCGCGATCCGGGCCTATGAACGGGCCTTGCCGGGTGGTGAGGTAAACAGTGTGGGGAGACGCGGCGGTGCACTGGACCCCGTGCAGATCCAGGGTGCCTTCGCTGGGTGCCAGGCTTCCGGTGATCTCCTCCCAGGTGTCGCCACCGTCGGAGCTGCGAATTACACCGGCCACTTCCAGCCCGGCGTACATCTCGTCCGGAAAGTTGGGATCCGCCGCCAGGGCGATAACCCGAGTGGGGAAGGCCATCTGGCACTCGTTGGAGCCCATGCTCGCGCTGAGCTTCTGCCAAGAATCTCCACCATTCAAGCTTCGGTAAATCTCTCCCGGTGCGGTGCCCAGATACATCACCTGGGGATCTCCCGGCCGGAACAGGAAAGTCCATACGCCGGGCGCATCCTGGGGGTAGTCCAGTCGCTCCCAGTGGTCGCCCCGATCGCTGCTGCGGTAGGGACCGGCATTGGTTCCGGCATAAACCAGGGTTGGATTATCCGGATGCAGCGCGATTCCCTGAACCTCGACTCGCTCCGGCAATCCGTTGGTAAGGGATTCCCACTGATCAGACCCGGGGGAGAGCCGGTACAGACCATGGTTTTCAGCGCCGACATAGACCCGCGCTTCGCTGTTGGTGGATGTCACGTCATTGCCTCCTTCACTAATGCGGAAAGGTCCGCCGCCAATGCCGTTATTGCAGCAGAAGGAAAGGGGAATGTCAATGTGGAGAAAAGAAGCCGCTGGGATTTTCGGTTCTCTTCACCGTCATTGCGAGCGAAGCGAAACAATCTCTCCGTACAATCACGAGATTGCTTCGGGACTGCGGCCCTCGCAATGACAAACGAAAAACCCTGAAAGAAGTCGATAGAGGATGGTCAGAGCGGTGTAAAGAGGCTTCAGGAGGCTCGACCCATTCCCGGCGGCACAACGCCGGAACCGGAGCAGGGTATCCGCTCCGGCCCCTCCTCTCCCGCAAAGGATGCAAAAAAGGACCGGATTCGCTCCGGGATTACCCCCGACATGGTGTCGGAGACTCCCCAGGCGGCCAGGGCCACCGTACCGGTAGGTATCCGCTCATAAGAACGGCTTATGCCCCAATCGGCGCTGAGGTCGATCTCTTCCAGCGCCTTGCGCAGCCGGCCGACCTCGCTGGTCGTCAGGTTAAAGCTGACCACGATGTTCCCGTGCTCCAGGTTATGGACCAGCCGCTCGTCTGGGATACGCAGAGGGAAAAAGCCGCATCGGGACCACTGGGGCCAATGGTTTCCCGACGTAGGAGGTATGGAGTTGTACGTAACGGGAACGCCCTCGGCAACGTGGCTTCTGGTGGGCATGATTTCATGCTGGACCGGCCCTTCGGCTGCCGGTGGATGGGGCGTGTCTTCTGCGACAGCGGCAGTTTCGTCCGGAGTCGGAGCCGGAGCCGGATGAGTTGTCTCCGGAGCCTCCGATATGGTGGGGTCCGGCCCAGGAGCTTCCAGGGGGCTGGCGCATCCGGCCAGGATGGGTATGATCAATAGGGGTATGGCCAAGAGCGGTATCACCGGCAAGACCAGGGCGGCCCGCAGAGGATGTTGGAGCTTCACCGGGTTACTGGGCTCCCGCCTGGGGCGAAGGGGAAAGCTCCTTGAGCTCGTAGCGGTACTCCTCAATCACTGGATTGGCCAGCAATTTTTGGCAAAGCTCTTCTATCAGCTGTTCGGCCCGCCGGCGGTTCGGTTCGGCCACCCGTACCTCCAAGAACTTCCCGACCCGAACATCCTCTACCGCGTCGAACCCCAGGTTCTTGACTCCCCCAAGCACGGTTAGCCCCTGCGGGTCGTTAACTGTGGGCTTCAGGGTTATATAAACCTGGGCCAAGAACAATGGTTATCTCCCAATCAAAGCTGCTGAGCAACTATCTCAAAACGCCCCATGTCATTCCGAAGGGGCGAAGCGAATGTGGAATCTAAATACTGGGCCCGAAAACCTCATGAATCAGCATCCCAGTTACACCATAGCCAATGGCGTCGGGACCATCTTCCCAGGGACTTTAGACCCCTCGCTTCGCTCGGGGTGACATTTTGGGATAGTTGCTAACCGGCCCAATCTTGAGGCGGCATCGGGAATTATTGGCCGCCGCTTCTCTCCTTGGGGAGGCTTACGGCGTGACTCCGGTGTTGATGCAAGAAACGTTTTCCGGCCCCAAGTTGCCGCCATAGGTGCTGAAAAAGGTGTTGATCCGTTCTTCGTCAATACCCTGCATGGTATCGGAGACTCCCCAGGCACTCAGCGCCACGGTACCCGGCTCTATTTTGTCGTAGAATCGAGTAACGCCGAGGACTCCGGCCAGTCCCACGCTGCCCATTACGTCCTTCAGTTCATCCACCTCTTCCGGAGTGGTCAGGTTATAGCTGACCACGATATTACCGTGCTCCAGGTTATGCGTGATTCGCTCGTCGGGGAGGCCGTCCTCGAAGAAGCCGCATCGGGACCACTGGGCCCAGTGGTTGCCGGAAGTTGAAGGTATGCTGCTGTACTCTACGGTTTGGCTTTCACCCACGTGGATCTGGGTGCGCATGATGTCGTGCTGGACCCCGATCCCTTCGACATACTCGTCGCTGGTGCCACTCCGGGAGCGTCCGCCGGCGTGGCCAAATCCGGCGCTTCCCACCGCGAAACCGCCGATAACTAAAACAGCTATAAGACCCGAGGCCCCCAAATACAGCCAATTGGTCTTTTTCCGCCGGGGTTGGTCGATCGTCAAAGAGGCCGCGCCCCGGCTGCTTCCCGGAGCAACACGTCCGCGACGTCTGCGATGTTTAGAAATGGGCAAACCCAATACCTCTCATATGAGGATGGACCCAACTAGGGGTCGGTTGCGAGCCTCTGGCCGGTAATCCGGTAGTAGGCTTCCAGATAACGTTCTGAGGTTTTGGCTACCACGTCCTGGGGCAAGTGGGGGGCTGGCGGCTCCTGATTCCAACCCTGCTCAAGCAGGTAGTCCCGCACAAACTGCTTGTCGTAGTTGGGTTGCGCCTGGCCCGGCTGATATCCCTCCATATCCCAGAACCGGCTCGAGTCGGGGGTCAGCAACTCATCTATCAGAATGAGCTCCCCATCCAGAGTGCCAAACTCCATCTTGGTATCGGCCAGGATGATTCCCCGGCTTTTGGCGTATTCCTGCGCGAATGAATACACCGCCACGCTGGTCTCTTGCAGCCGATGGGCCATTTCCGCACCAACCAGGTCCAGAACCTCCTGGTCCGACATGTTCTGGTCGTGGCCTGTTTCAGCCTTGGTGGTAGGGGTAAATATGGGCTGGGGAAAGGCCGCTCCCTCTAGCAGACCCTCCGGTGTGGGCTTCCCGCTGACCGTGCCCTCCCTTCGGTACTCGCTCCAGGCCGAGCCGGTGATGTAGCCCCGCACGATGCATTCGATGTCGATACGCTGGGCCTTGCGGACGATCATTGCCTGGCTCGCTAGCTGGGGAGAAATAGCGGAAAGCAGCTCATTTCCCCGGTAGCTGTCCGCCATGTCCGGAGCATCTGCCAAGCATATCAGATGGTTGGGAACTATGTGCCTAGTCTTTTCGAACCAAAAGGCGGACATTCGGTTCAGAACCCGGCCCTTGTCCGGTATGCCGTCGGGCAGCACCACGTCGAAAGCGGAGATGCGGTCGGTGGCTACCATCAGCAGTAGCTCGTCGTTGACGGCATAGGTGTCTCGCACCTTGCCCCGGTGCAGCAGGTTGGGAAGTCGGGTCTCAAGAAGCATAATCTTACCTACTTAAACTACGTCTTGTTAGATTAAATGGATGCCGTTTGATCCTTCGGGAATGAGCCTAACGCTTGATCGCGGCCTGGGAGGGCAGCAGCCCGGCCCTTTGCAGCGTCTCATCAACGTATCGAGTGTAGTAACCGTAGTCGAACAGCTCCTCCAACTCCTCCAGGGAGAACCGATTCCGAGCGTCGGCGTCGGCTTTCAGCAACTCCCGAAAGTCCTCGTTGTGATCCCAGCTCCGCATGGCGTTTCGCTGCACAATCTGGTAGGCCTCCTCCCGGGCCATGCCCCGGTCCACCAGAGCCAAGAGGACCCGTTGACTGAAAATCAGTCCCCGGCTGTCCTCGATGTTGGCCCACATCCTCTCCGGAAAGACTCGCAAGTCCTTAACGATGCGGGTGAAGATGCTGAGGATGTAGTCCAGAGCCAGGCAAGAGTCCGGGAGTATGATGCGCTCGGCCGAGGAGTGGCTGATATCCCGCTCTCCCCACAGAGCCACGTTTTCCAAGGCGGTTACGCTGTGCCCGCGAATCAGTCGAGCCAGTCCGCAGATTCGCTCCGCCAGCTCAGGATTGCGTTTGTGGGGCATGGATGAGGAGCCGGTTTGGCCCTGGCCGAAGGGTTCCTCCAATTCATGGATCTCGGTCCGTTGCAGTGACCGGATTTCCGTGGCGAATTTCTCCAACGACGCGGCTATCAAGGCCAATGTACCGACGAAGTGAGCGTAGCGGTCGCGCTGCACTATCTGGTTGGAGATGGGCTCGGCTTGCAGTCCCAAACGGGCGCAAACCCGGTCCTCCACCTGGGGCGGTATGGTGGCGTGGGTGCCCACGGCGCCGGAGATTTTGCCAACCCGAATGCTATCGCAGGCCTCGACCAGCCGGGCCCGCTGGCGGCGCAGCTCCTCCCACCACACCGCCAGTTTCAAACCCAGGGTTATGGGCTCGGCATGTACCCCGTGGGTGCGGCCCATCATAATGGTGTCCTTGTATTTCACCGCCTGCTCGCCCAGCACCTGTATCGCCTGGTCCAGATCCTGAAGCAGCAGGTCCCCAGACTCGACCAGCTGCAAAGCCTGAGCGGTATCCAGCATGTCCGATGAGGTCATGCCCAGGTGCAGCCATCTGCCTTCAGGACCCAGGCTCTCGGTTACCGAGGTCAGGAAGGCGGTCACGTCGTGGCGGGTAGTCTCGAAAATCTCCATCATCCGCTGGTGGTTGTACTTGGCCTTCCGCAGGCGGGCCATGTCCTCTTCCGGGATGACCCCTTCCTCAACCCATGCTTCCGCGACGGCCAACTCCACCTGGAGCCAGTGACCGTACTTGTTTTCGTCGGACCAAACCCGCTTCATTGCCGGCCGAGAGTATCGGTCGATCACGAATCAGCCTCCTGTAAATTCATCGTTGTTGGCTGCTTGGTAGTAACTTCGCGCCGTGTTAAACGCCGTCTCAGGCGCCGGAGCAGCCGTCCGCGGCGTATTCTTGCAGCACGGACAGCACATCCCCGAAATCGCGGAAGGGCCGGAAGGGAATTCCCTGGCGCTGGCATTCCTCGGCCAGGATGCTATGGGCGAAGACCTGGTCGGCTTCAACCGCGGCCTCGAAGTCGGACCGGCCATCTCCCACGTATAGCACTCGATAGCCCTGCCGGCGGAACCGGCTCACCACCAGACCCTTGGAGTTACCCCGATGCGGCTCTCCGGGGTAGGTAAAGTTGTATTTATAGTCTATTCCCCGGTCGGTAAAGCTGGTTTCCACCGCATACACCGGTACCTGGGGAAGGCCCTCCTTTTCCAAGAGGGCCTGTATGTAGAAGTCCAATCCGTGGCTAACGATGACCATGGGCAGACCCCGGTCCTGGCAGTGCTGCCATACCTCTCCGAAACAGGGCCGCAGGTTGGCGTTGGCCTTTACGTAGTCTTGCATCGCGGTGCGGTCCGCCAGTATGTTGCGGAAGGTAATCTCCTGGTACTCTTTCAGGGTCAATGCCCCGGACCGGAACTGGGCCCGAACATCCGGCCAGGTGGTATCGCCGAACCGTTGTAGCAGCATCTCCGCCACGTTCTGCTCCGCCGCGGTATCATCGAAGTCGGTGAGTACGGCTGGGAGCATCTCAGCGGGCCTGCAGCTCTTTCCGGTAATCCTCAAACGCTTGCCGGATGGCGGGGTACTTGATACCCAGCACCTGGGCCGCGAATAGTGCGGCGTTGCGGGCGCCCCAGGACCCCACGGCCATGCAGGCCACCGGAACGCCGGG
>JADFQT010000128.1 GCA_022561675.1 Chloroflexota bacterium | reverse complement strand
CGTGGGAATCGCGCATAATTTCCAGACGCCGCTCCCGGGTGTAAGCGCCAAACAATCCATCGCAAACATCCATGAACCCGTCAAAATGCAACCCTCGGGTTATCACCAGCAGGGCCAGCAGCAGTACCGCCGCGGTTAAGGGCCGAGGAAAGATTTCGCTGGCTCCCCGTTCCAGAGCTAGCAGCAGCAACCCGATCAGCAGGCCTACCAGGGGATAAAAACCCCGAGAGACGCTGATCTCCCGCTGGGTGAACATCCGGCTGCCGCCCGCAGGCACCAGCGTCAGAAAGGTCAGGGCGGCGAGGAAGGACCTCAACAGCATGGGGTTGCTTCAAAAATAATTCGGTTCAACTCGCGCCCGGCGTGCCCGAATCATTCCCATCCTCGTCCCGCTCCGAGACTCCAGCCTGGGTAAAAGTTGCCATTTCCACCAGGCATTTGGCCGCGGCCTCCACCAGGGGCATGGCAAGGGCGGCGCCGGTACCCTCCCCCAACCGCATTTCCAGGTTCAGCAAGGGAGATAATCCCATAGCCTCCAGCCCTACGTCATGCCCCGGCTCTACCGAGCGGTGGGCGGCGATGAAATAGCTGACTGCCAGGGGGCACAGCCTCCACGCAATGAGCGCGGCGGCTCCGGAAATGAATCCGTCCACCAATACCGGCCTGCGACCGGCAGCAACGCCGAGCATGATGCCGGACAGCACCCCTATTTCATATCCCCCCAGTTTGGTCAAAACATCCAGCCCGTCGGAAGGCTCGGCCTGATTACATTGAATGGCCCGCCGGATAACCTGCACCTTGTGGGCCAAAGCCGCATCCTCCAGGCCGGTGCCCCGACCGGTAGTCATCTCTGGGTCGGTCCCGGTGATCACCGCCGTGATGGCGCTGGAGGCTGTGGTGTTGCCAATTCCCATGTCGCCGCAGGCGATCAGAGCCGCTCCGGCATCAATCTGTTCCTGAGCGGCCTGGATGCCGGTTTCCAGGCACTGGACCGCCTGCTGCCGGCTCATGGCCGGTCCCACCGCCATGTTAGCAGTTCCCCGCCCAATCTTTGCCGACCTGAGCAGAGGATGAGGCTCCAAATCGGCGGCTACACCGGCGTCGATTATTACAATCTCCGCTCCAACGTGCCGAGCTAACACGTTGATCGCGGCGCCGCCCGACAGGAAGTTATGGACCATTTGCGGCGTTACTTCCTGGGGATAGGCGCTTACGCCTTCGGCCACCACCCCGTGGTCTCCCGCGGCCAATATTAGACACTTACGGCCAATGCTGGGGAGCGGGTCGGCGAAGATGCCAGCCAGCCGCACCGCTAGCTCTTCCAGCTTTCCCAAGCTGCCCAAGGGTTTGGTCAGGGTGTCCTGTCGCGCTCGAGCCGCCGCCATGGCCGCATCATCCAGGGGAGCGATGGCCGCCAGGGTTCGGTCGACGAGGGCTGAAATAGCCATGCCTGCGATCCTTTTTGCCGGGGAAAGGAGATCAATAAATTGGGGCAAACCCACGGTTGGTTCAGGGCCAGGTTGACTCAGGGCCCAGCTGACTCAGGGAAGGAAAATCCTGGAGTAATTATTGTCGACCGCTTCCCCCGCGGCGGTGACAGCGAAGTTGGAGGTGATATGCCCGCTGGCTCCCTGGAATTCACCCTCCCCTCCGGTTATGCGCCAAACGACCGCTCCACAGCTTAGGTCCGCTACCGGACTGGGCGACAGCGTTCCCAGGCCAACGGTCTCGAAAAACACCTTGCCCCGGCCGGCATATTCGATAGTGCCCGTTTCTTTGAAACCATCAGGCTCCATAACAACGTCGGATTGGGTGGTCACGGCCTCTCCATTGGGACCGGTGCCATTGGCTCGGAAAGTAAATGTCCCCTCCTGCCCCTCTACTGGAGCCAGGTTACCCTTCATCTCCGTCGCGAAGACTAATTCTGCCATTGCCAACCTCCTGCTAGGGCCCGCTAAAATTCGATGCCCGGCTGGGCCTTGATTCCACTGGTATAGGGGTGCTTGACCACCGACATCTCCGTGACCAGATCGGCGTACTCCACCAGCTCCTCGGGGGCGTGTCGTCCGGTGATGATCACGTGCTGCATCTCCGGCCGCTGCTTCAGGGCCTCAATAACCTCCGAAACAGGAATCCACTGGTAATGCATGGGATAGGTGAACTCATCGAGGATCACCACATCGTGTTCGCCGGCGGCAATTATTTCTTTGGCATCTTCCCACAAGGCCCGCGCCAGGTCTGCGCTCTGGTCCAAATCCCGGGAACGCCAGGTAAAGCCGTCTCCCATGGCGCGAACGGTTACGCCTATCTTCTGGGCAGCGCGCTGCTCCCCAAAATTGGCAGTGGTGTGCTTGATGAACTGGAGCATTATCACCTTCATGTCCCGTCCCCAAGCCCGGAAGAGCACGCCCATGGCGGCCGTGGTCTTCCCCTTACCGTTGCCGGTGTTGACAATTACCAGCCCCTTGTTGATGCGGGGTCCCTTTACCGATTGGGGCCCAGGCTCAGCGGCCTGTTCAGAGCTCATTTTGGCAGCCTCCCTTGGGAAATTTTCGAATTAGCCTCGCCGGAGATAGCCTGGTCCGGGATAAAATGGACCAGGATTAAGCGAGTGTGTGAGACCCCCTCGTTCCTGGTTCGACAAGCTTTCAAGTAACTGCTCCAGTTATTGCCCTATGTACGGTCCGCATTTGCGGCCATAGCGCTGCTCACCGCGAACGGATAAAGATCATCGGCCGCTCGTCTTGAGCTTGTCGAAGGACGGTCCACCCGGAATACAAGAGTTTTGAGATAATTTCCTAGTCAGCAGTCTCTGTGGACTCGGCCAGCGCGGCCTGGGCCGCGGCCAGACGCGCCGCGGGCACCCGGTAGGGAGAGCAGCTAACGTAATCCAACCCCAGCCGGTGGAAGAAGGCTACACTCGCTCCGTCTCCACCGTGCTCTCCGCAGATACCAAGCTCCAGGCTTGGCCGGGCTTCTCGGCCGGCTGCGACGGCGTGCCGGATCAGATCGCCGACGCCCTCCTGATCCAGGGTGGAGAAGGGGTCCGCCGGCAAAATGCCCTCCTGGATGTAAGAACGGAGGAATTTGCCTTCGGCGTCGTCCCGACTAAAGCCAAAGGTCAGCTGGGTCAGGTCGTTGGTGCCGAAGCTGAAGAAGTCGGCCACTTCCGCGATTTTTCCAGCGGTCAGGGCGGCGCGGGGGGTTTCAATCATGGTCCCAAACTTGTAAGCAACCCGAACGCCCGCCTCCTGCTGCACGGCTTCGGCCACCGCCGTCAGGTCTCGCCGGAGCCTACGCATCTCCTCAACATCGACTATCAGCGGGATCATGATTTCCGGTTGCACCGGGCATCCTTGCTTAATCAAGCCTACGCTGGCGGTCATTATGGCTTCAACCTGCATCTGGTAGATGGGGGGGAAACTCAGCCCCAACCGGCAGCCTCGATGCCCCAGCATGGGGTTGGCCTCCCGCAGGGAGTCGGCCAGCCGCGCTAGCTCCTCCTTTTCAGTAATCTGGCCGCTGGAGACACCGGGTTTGGAACGCAATTCCTCCAGCTCGGCAAGCAATTCTTCCTGAGAGGGCAAAAACTCGTGCAAGGGGGCGTCGAGCAAGCGAATGATCACCGGCCGGTTCCCCATGACCCTCAGAATGCCGGTGAAATCCTCGGTTTGAAACCTGCGCACCTGATCCAGGGCCTCATAAAATTTCCTGACCGGGGATTTTCGAACCAGCTCACCAAGCTGGTCTTGGTCTTTGGGCGCCACCCCGGCTCCCAAATTATCCCGCCGCCACTCTTCCGCTGCCGGTGCGTTGAGTAGCATTTGACGCACCGCCGGCAGGCGTTCCGGGTCCAGGAACATATGCTCGGTGCGGCAGAGACCAATGCCCTCCGCGCCCAGAGACAAGGCCTGAGTGGCATCTTGTGGGGTATCTGCGTTGGCCCAAACCCCCAGTCTCTTGACCCGATCCGCCCAGCCCAGAAGCGTCTTGCCTTCCTCAAATTCATCCAACTCGGGCAGTTCGGTCTTGTAGGCGGCGTGGAAAACCTCCCCTGTTCCTCCATCCAGACTGATGTACTCCCCGGCCCAAACGGTCTTGCCGTTGGCCGTGAGGCAGCCCTGCTCCAGGTCCACCCATACCTCTTCGCAGCTCACCACGCAGGGTATGCCCATTCCCCTAGTCACCACTGCAGCGTGGCTGGTGACACCACCGCGGCAGGTCAGCACGCCGACGGAGGCCGTGATACCGTGAATGTCGTCGGGCTTGGTTTCCGGTCGCACCAAAATCACCGCTTCGCCCTGCAGGGCAGCCGCCACGGCGGCCGCGGCATCGAAGCAAACCATGCCAGAGGCCGCGCCGGGGGATGCCGGAGCTCCCCGGGCCAGCAGTGAGTTCTGGGCCTCGGCCGAGTCCAGGTCTTCAGTGAATTTGGGCACCAACAGCTGGGACAGCTCATCCGGCTTGATGCGTAGCAAGGCTTCCTGCCGCGTGATCAAACCTTCTTCGGCCATGTCCACCGCCGCCCTCACCGCCGCCATTGGCGTACGTTTGGCGTTACGGGTCTGCAGCAGGAACAGTCTTCCCTCCTCCACCGTAAACTCAATGTCCTGAAGGTCACGGTAGTGGTTTTCCAGCTGGTGGGCCATAGCGGTCAATTGCCGGTAAACTTGCGGCATCGAGGTCGCCAGCTCCGCTAACGGCCGCGGCGTTCGACCACCGGCCACCACGTCCTCCCCCTGGGCGTTGGGCAGGTATTCCCCTAAGACCTCCTTCTTTCCGCTGGAAGGATCGCGAGTAAACAGGACGCCAGTGCCGCTGGTATCTCCCAAGTTCCCGTAGACCATGCTCATGATTGTGACCGCGGTGCCCAGGTCTTGGGAAATTCCGTAGTAATCCCGATAGTGGATGGCCCGGGGGGTGTTCCAACTGCGGAACACGGCCTCCACAGCCTCCTTGAGCTGGGTCCAGGGGTCTTCGGGAACGTCCCGCCCGGAGTGGCGTCGGATGGCTTCTTTGTAATCTTCGATGATAGCCCGCAGTTGCTCCGGGCTTAGCTGGTGATCCTGGGAGACCTGGGCACGAGTTTTGGCGTCGCCAAGGATCGGCTCGAAAACATCGTTGGGCACTTCAAGAACCACGCCGGCGTAGATCTGGAGGAAACGGCGATAGGCATCGTAGGCGGCCCTGGGATTATCCATTAACCCGGCCAACCCCTCGGCGATCTCGTCGTTAATTCCTAAGTTCAGGATGGTATCCATCATTCCCGGCATGGATACCGCGGCGCCGGAGCGGACCGAGACCAGCAGAGGGTTGGAAGAAGAGCCGAATTCCCGGGCTAGGGAACTCTCCAAGAGATCGATGTTCTCTCGCAGGGACTCCCACAGTCCCTCGGGCAAGGTTTGGCCCGAAGAGAAGTAACTCTGGCAGACCTGGGTGGTGATGACGAATCCTGGCGGGACAGGGAGCCCGAGGTGGGCCATCTCGCAGAGGTTGCTTCCCTTCCCGCCCAGCAATTCACTCTGGGTGGCGTCACCCTCCTCGAACCGATAAACCAACTTCCCTACCAGCGGCGGTGCTGTAGCCATATTGCCACCTCCCCAATGCGGATTCGGTTATGTTAATTGGAGGGTCAGTGATCCGACCGGAGTATACCTCAATTCGCGATAATGAGTATTGAAATTGAAAGCTCGATTCGTTAAGGACCTGTCACCGATTAACGAATGACGCGCAGTATGGCTCCGGCATTCGTTGCGCCAGAGTGTTGGGAAGCAGGAATTATGCGAAAAGGGGATTGAGGAAGAGGTCGGCTAGATCTCTCTAAACTGGGGCACGGCCTCTTCCAATTGGAAGTCATTTTCCCAGAGTTCGTCCAGCAGAGACTGCTCCTGGTCGGTCAGGTCGGGAGCATCCACCGCACCCGTGTAGTCCCGCAGCTCTTCCAGGTTGGTGAAGTTGGGCAGGACGGTGACGATGGTCGGCTGGTACAGACAAAACTTGATGGCCGCCTGGCTGAGAGTTCGGCCCGTATCCTCTCCGGCCAGGAACTTGACCTGCTCCACCTTGCGTAGGGCCTCCCGGAGCCATTCGGTGCGACGATGCGAGCGGTGGTCTCCTTCCTCAAAGGTAGGAGCTTCGGTGTAACGCCCGGTAAGGGCTTCCGAGGCATGGGGAACCCGGCTCAACAGCCCCACTTGCTGATCTTGAGCGATGGGGAAGAAGGCCTTGGCCGGGTCTTGCTCCAGGATGCTGTAGATGATCTGGACGCTCCTGACCTGGCGCTCCTTCATGGCAACCTCGCCTTCTTCGAACCAGCCGATGTCCGGCCCCAAGGCGGCGCCGTAGCGGCGGATTTTGCCCTCCCGCTGAAGCTCATCCAGGGTTTCAAAAAGCTCGTCATTCTCTATGGCGTCCATCTTTGGGTTATGGAGCTGATAAATGTCTATGTAGTCGGTGCGGAGCCTC
Source organism: Chloroflexota bacterium (assembly GCA_022561675.1). Lineage (GTDB taxonomy): Bacteria > Chloroflexota > Dehalococcoidia > Lucifugimonadales > UBA3495 > JADFQT01. Next base: position 891 of record JADFQT010000128.1, on the reverse strand, counting down.
CGCAGGCTCTGCTCGCAGGCGAAGCGCACGAACTCGGGGTCGAATTTCTGAGGGCGCTCCTGGTGGCCGACGCGGGGGGTCAATTTGTCGTAGAAGTCGTAGCCAAATTTGGTCGCGATTACGATTTCATGGCGGCGGTGGCCCAGCACCTTGGCCAGAATTTCCTCACCATAACCCTCGCCGTAAGTATCGGCGGTGTCGAAAAAGTTGACGCCCAACTCCAGGGCGTTTTCCAGCAGTTCCGCCCTTTGCTCCTCGGGAATATTGCCCCACCAGTTGGTGGCTACGGTCCAAACGCCAAAGCCGATTTCCGAGAGCTGCAGGTCAGTTCCGGGTAACTGCCGATATTTCATACTCTTCCTCTATCCAACTACTGGCTATCCATACGAGGGGTGATTTCCGAAAGCCAGCCGCTCATGTCCTCAATAAATCGATCCCGCTGATCCTGCCGGCCGTGGCAGTGGGCAGCGATAAGCTGTTCTTTAAAGGACTGGGGCTCCATTCCCCCGGGAATCTCCAAGATTTCGATAGGCTGACAGGCGATCTCCATGTTAACGCCGGGCCGTAGGTCCAGGTTGACCGGGAAGCCCAAGCTACCGGCCTGAAGCGGCCAAGTCGCGTCAACGTCGATCCACTCGTCTGCGAACTCAACCCGAAGGAAGGTGTGTATATCTGGGATAGAGCCGGCTAATGTCTGCCTGCGGAGGCCGACTGGGAAATGGGCGGTATTCTGCGGGGTAAAAAAATGGGGGCACATCAAGATCCGAGTTTTGAACCCCAACTCTTCAAACAAGTCTCTGAGGAGGTAGTGTTTCCCCGAACAGGTCCCTCGCCACTCACCTATTATGTCCTCAGGATTCCTGGAGCTTGCCCTTTGGTAGGGCATGTCCC
>JADFQT010000127.1 GCA_022561675.1 Chloroflexota bacterium | reverse complement strand
ACTTGCGCGTGGACACGGCGATTTCGGCCATCGCCTGACGGGTGCGGTCCTCGCCATACTCGTGCATGTAGCGGGTGCAGGCCAGGGCGTAATTGACCGGCTGGCCGACCAGGCCGTAGGGTGACTCGAATTGGGCCACCGGCAGATTGGCGTCGGCGGGCACCCGGGCGCGGGTGGACCGGCCGGCCTGCCCGTGGGTGATCAGCACCGTGTCACAGTAACCCGCCCGAATCGCGGCGGCGGCATGGGCAATGTGGATCACAAAAGATGAGCCTCCCACCGAGGTGTTGTCGGTGAAGGCGGGCTGAATGCCCAGGTACTCGGCGGTGGTCAGGGTTGAAAAACCGGCCGTCATCAATCCGTTCACGTCCCCTTTGGACAGGCCGGCGTCCTCCAGGGCGTTGTAAGCCGCCTCGGCATGGTGCTGGAGGGACGACTTGTTGGGAACGGTGCCCATCTCGTCGGACTCCGCCACTCCCACGATGGCTATTTCGCGCTGTCTGGAACTGCTAGACGCCATTTCTTTACGCCTCCCAAGTTATCTGTGCTCCGGATCTCTGTTCCTGCCCACTCGGAGCAACCGGCTGGTGGGTCGACGGGGGTTCAACTTTGGACGCCGGGGAATCGCCCCCGGGGAATCGACGCCGGGAAAACCTGCCTGATAATATACCAACAACCCAGCTCAGGACAACGGGTTGGCTAAAGCTGAACCATATTTGGTCAAGGCGGGGTATCTCCGCCGGTAACCGCTCCATGATAAAATGGTAGAAGATACTGTTTCCAAGTCTCTGGTTTCATGACTTCGCCAGCCCATCCGCGGCCGGCGCACCCATAGCAAGAGGTGAAGGATGCCCCGCAATTTCTGGATGATAACCTGCAATGAGGAAAATTTTAAGATTACTCGGGGCTTGCAGTTTGCTTCGCAAGGGCTGAAGTCTCAGCACCGGCGGAAGGTGCAGCGAGTTGAGGTTGGCGACCGAGTTCTTTTTTACGTGACGGGCATCCGCCGCTTCACCGCTACGGCTACCGTCACCGCTTCCTACGAAGACGACAGCGACTCTCCCTGGCAGAAGGAAGGCAACACCGGCTGGCCCTACAGAATAGGCATCAAACCGGAATTCGTCCTTGACGAGCCCCAGTATATTCAGGCAGGACTTCTGGCCCACCGCCTGGATTACGTGCGACGCTGGCCCCCGGAAAATTGGTATATGGCCTTCCAGGGCAACCTGCACCTGCTGCCCAAGAACGACTTCTTCATCATAGAAGAAGAAATGAAGAAGATGAGGTTGGGCAGCGCATACCGGTATCAGCCGCCGACGCCAACCAAGGCCAAGAGCCGGTCCCGTAAGCGGCGCGCCGGGGGTAATCGGGCGGGTCAGGCCAGCCGCGAGCCGGCGTCCGTAGCGAAGCCGGCATCTGAGCAAGTGGCCCCGGGGCAAGCGGCCCGGTCCTGAGTCCCCTCCGACCGACCAGCATTTGACCCCATGTCTAAAGACGGTGGCTGGAGACGGTGGAAGGTTTTCCCTCCAATATACGGGGGCATCGGATGCACGCCCGTGGGTCAGAAGGGGCTAGTACTTTGTCCCGTTGGTTTTGATGAATCTGTGACCACCCCCATCCTAACCTTTCCCCATGACGGGGGAGAATTAGAGTGGGGTGAGGTAGTATGTATCAGTCTCAGTTGGTCGCAGTACTAGCGGTGTGCCGATTTTTTAAGCTGGGCCAGTGATTCAAACTCGGCCAGCGCGGCGTTAATCTCTTCCGAAACCTCTTCATCCCGCTCCGTTGCACCGGCCTGTTGCAACGCCTGGCGGGCCTCTTCGCCGCCAATTTGCCCCAACGCCCAGGCGGCATGGCCCCGTACCAGGGCAACTTCCTCATGTAGGGACTGGGACAGCGCCAGGACTGCCGACGGCTCGCGGCGGTTGCCCAGGGCGACGCAGGCATTCCGCTTTAACCCCACCAGCTTGGCGCGCATGATGGGAGTACCAGCGAACCTTTCGCGAAATTCCTCCTCCGTAAGCGACAGAAGCTGCAGCAGGTCCAGCGTAGCCAGGTCGCCTCTCTGAAAAGCGGGCTCCTTGGTGGGGACGGCTTTGCGGTTGACTGGGCACACTTCCTGGCAAATGTCGCAGCCAAAAATCCAATCCATCATTAGGGGGCGAAGCTCCCGGGGGATGGCGCCGCGGTTTTCAATGGTCTGGAAGGATATGCACCTGGTGTTGTCCAACACATAGGGGCCAACGATGGCTCCGGTGGGACAGGCTTCGATGCATCGGACGCAGCTGCCGCAGCTCTTTTGCAGGGGCGGATCCGGCTCCAGTTCCAGGTCGGTGATTATTTGGCCCAAGAATATCCAGGAGCCCAGGTCGGGGCTCAGAATGTTGGTGTTCTTGCCAAACCAGCCCAGCCCGGAACGGCTGGCTGCCGCCCGGTCCAGCATGGGCCCGTCATCCACGTACCAGCGAGCGGCCAGCTCAGTTTCCAGGCGGCGGGACAACTCCTCCACCAGCCGGCGCATACGCTGCTTTATAACCCGATGGTAGTCCCTTCCCTGGGCGTAGCTGGCGACTCGGCCGGTGAGCTGCTGGTTATGGCCTGAAGGGGTCTGTGAGGGGGCCTGAGGGCGATGGTAGTTGAGCCCCAAGCAAATGATGGAACGAGCCCCGGGGAGCAGCTCCTGAGGCGTGGTTCCCCGCTTGACCCGGTCCGGCGTGTACCAGGGCAAACCGTCCAACAGGCCGTCCCGGATGCGCTCCAGCGCGACTCTTCTGTCGTCAGCGAATTCCTCAGCCGAGGTCACGCGGACCAGGTCAAAGCCCAGGCCAGTGGCAATGTCCTTTATCGTTGTCTTTATATCGGTCGTTTTTATATTGGAAGTAGGCAATGCGGCGATCTTGAGGGAGCTCATGTCTTCTCCCGGTAATACCCAGGGATAATCTTAACCCGGCTGCTGGAGATTTTCCCCCAGGAATCGTCCCTGGTAGCCCTGGTTTAATGGTTGCTCCAGCCGAAAGAATACCAGTTGTAGCATCCTGGCGTCTTTTTGAACCTGGTACCCGTCTGGATTATAGACGCTCAACAAAGCCTGGGAACGACCCTGGTACCCGGCGTCCCAAACCGCGGTGTGAATGCTGACCCCGCTACGCAGCAGGCTGGAGCGGGGGCGAGCCAGAGCCATCAAATCCAGCGGAAGATTGACCACCTCGTTGAAGGTGATCAGGTAGGAACCGGCAGCCAGGTGCAGCCACCCCATTGGGTCGAATTCCAAGAGCTCGGTATCGCTCAACCCCCGCTGGTCCGGACCGTTTCCCATGTAACCGGCTGAGGTCAACTGAGCCACTTGGCAAAGGGTCAGGTCGAACCCGTTGGGCTGGAGCTGCTGGTCCAAAGAGGGAAAGTCGGCCAGCAGAGGCGGTGAGTTCTGGACCAGGTTAAGTAGGGATCCCCTGTCCAGCATTTGTCCTCTCCCGGCGCTTGGATTATCGCTGGCCCCAACTATTGACCCCTGAAGGGAAACCTAAGCTTGGGAGTTTTCCCCAAAGGGTTCCTCCTCAGGCTGTGTTTGGCTATATTCAAGGCTCAGCAAGTTGGTGCCTCCGGTCCCGCCCGCTCCAGTTTCGGTATTTTGGATGCCCTGAAGCGACTCGTACCAAAAATGAGGAAGGGAACAATGCTACTAAACTAATGCCAATACGAAGCTCGCCGTCGTTGGTACGGCGGTCCGTGTAGACCCCACTTTGGCATTAGTTTGGGCATCGGCCCCATTTCCGACAGAGTTCGGCAGCTCGGGGAGGAATCAGTCGTGCATGAAGTCCTGAACGTCGGCGGGCAAGGGCACGTGTTTTGGAATCTCGGTCACCACCGCGTCGGTGGTCAGCATCATTCCCGCGATGCTGCCCGCGTTTTGCAGCGCGGCCCGAACCACCTTGGCGGGGTCGATAATGCCCCGTTCCATCAGGTTGGTGTACTCTCCAGCCTCCGCGTCGAACCCCCAGTCTCCCTCTCCCTCGCGAACGTGGTACAACACCACCTCCCCCCGATGCCCGGAGTTTTCAGCGATCAGGGCTAAGGGCACGCTCAGAGCCTCCCTTACCAGACGGGCTCCCAGGGCCACTTCACCGGACAAGCTGGCTTCCAAGTCACGCAATATCCCTTCCGTCCGAACCAGGGTCACTCCGCCACCCGGAACGATCCCTTCCTCAACCGCGGCGCGGGTTGCCGATAAGGCGTCCTCCGCCCGGGACTTGCGCTCGTTCAACTCGGGTTCGGTGGCGGCGCCCACCTTGATCACGGCCACTCCCCCGGCCAGAGAGGCGAGACGCTCTTGCAGCTTCTCCCGGTCATAGTCTGAGGTGGTGTCATCTATTTGCACCCGGAGCTGTCCGATCCGGCCTTGCAGTGCGTCCTGCGGGCCACGACCTTCAACGATAGTCGTTTCGTCCTTCAGCGCCAGCAGCCTGCGCGCGGACCCCAGATGGGAGATTTCAACCGAATCCAGCGCCAGGCCGGTATCGCTGCTGATCACTGTGGCACCGGTAATAATGGCCATGTCCTCCAGGAGCGCCTTGCGGCGGTCCCCGAAGCCTGGCGCCTTGATGGCAACACAGTCGAGCATGCCCCGAATCTTGTTTACCACCAGAGTCGCCAAGGCCTCCCCATCTACGTCCTCGGCGATTACCACCAGGGGACGGCGACCAGCCTGAGCGACCTTTTCCAGAGTCGGGACGATGTCGCTGGTCGAGCTTAGCTTTCGGTCGGTGATCAAAAACAGGGGTTCTTCCAGGCTTACCTCCATGCGGTCGGAATCGGTCACGAAGTGAGGTGAGAGATAGCCACGGTCCAGGCGCATGCCCTCCACCACGTCGATTTCGTCAGTCAGGGTTTTGGACTCCTCGACGGTTATGACGCCTTCCCGTCCCACTTTATCCATGGCTTCCGCGATCATTCCAGCCATGGCTTCCTCGTGGGCGGACAGGGCGGCTACCCGGCGCACCTGCTCCTGGTCTTGCACCGAGATTGACATTCGGGCTATCTCCTCAATGACGGCAGCCACAGCCTTGTTGATTCCGGTCTTGAGGGATTGCCCGTTGGCGCCCGCCGCGATGTTCTTGAATCCGCCCCGGACTATTGCCTGGGCGAGCACAATGGAGGTTGTGGTGCCGTCTCCCACCACGTCGTTGGTCTTGGCCGCCGCCTCTTTCACCAGCTGGGCCCCCATGTTCTCATACGCGTCGGGCAGTTCCACCTCTTTGGCGATGGTAACGCCGTCGCTGCACACAACCGGCAAAGCCCAAACCCGGGAGAGCAGCACGTTGCGCCCGCTGGGCCCGAGAGTGGGCCCTACCAACCGCCCCAGCTTGTCCACGCCTCGCATCAAGCTGGTGCGGGCTTCTTCATCGAATATCAGTTGCTTGTCGGCCATTCCTATCTCCTCGCGGACGAAATATCTTGGCTATTTCGCCTCGAATTTTTGGTATGCCTGGTCGCTACTAGGGTTACTAACCAGGATGGTAAAATCGCCTATACAAATATGGGGTAGGCTGATGAGATTGTCAACCGGAGAAGTCTCTGCCGGCAGCCCAATCGCATCTTGGTCCCTGGCTATGGCTTGGGGGACAAGAAAAGCGACCTCCATTCGTCCATGGCCTATTGTAGGGCGGTTACGGAAGTCGACCGCTCATGGTTCGACCGGCTTTCAAGTAACTGTCGAATTTCGTCGCAGTTACTTGCCCATGTACGGTCCGCATTTGCGGACATAGCACTGCTCACCACGAACGGGTTGTGCTCACAAATGTCATTCCCACAAATACAGAGGCTGCCAGTTCTGGCTTAGGAAGCGATTGCCCGGTACCTGCCGGGCCTAAAACTTGGCTAAGAGTCTATTTCAAAACGACCCATGTCATTTCGAAGGGCTCGGGGTGTCATTTTGAGATAGTTACTAAAATATTGCGACTAACCAGAACTGCCGTCCGGGGCCACAGTCGGCGGCGGTCCCCACGGTGTCACTCCCTCCTTGCCGTCTACACCGTCTCTCAACTCTTTAACCGTAGCCGTGAAGTTTGGCGGGATCAGGGCCGGCGCCAGCTCCGCCAGCGGCACCAGGACAAAGGCTCGGAGATGCATCCTGGGGTGGGGAATCTGCAGGTCCGGCTCCTCAAGTCGCACCGACTGTTCGCCGTAAAGCAGGATGTCGATATCGATCAGCCTGGGCCCGAAGCGTATTCCCGGCTGCCGGCCAATCAGCCGCTCTATGCCCTGGGTCAATTCCAATAACGGTACCGGGTCTAAAGTCGTCTCGATCTCCAGCACGCCGTTGAGAAACTCTGGCTGTTGCAGGTATCCCCAGGGAGCTGTTTGATATATGGAAGAAGACCGCAAAATCTGGACCGCCGGGCTTTCCGCGAGCAGACGGGCGGCCCGGGCCAGGTGAACTTCCCGCTCCCCCAGGTTGGCGCCCAGGCCAAGATAAGCGGTTACTGCCTCCACCCGGCAGGCCTCCAGTTTCGCACAATGGCGTCGGTCATGCGGCACACCCGAACCATCTCCTTGACATCGTGGACCCGAACAATATCCGCGCCCCCGGCTATGGAAAGCGCCACGGTAGCCGCGGTGCCCTCAACCCGCTGGTCGACGGGCAGGTCAAGCACGCGGCCAATTGTGGATTTGCGGGATGTGCCCACCAGCAGGGGATGACCCAAAGCCCGAAACTCTTCCAGCCTCCGCAGAACTTCCAGGTTGTGGTCCGGGGTCTTGCCGAAGCCAATTCCCGGGTCCAGGATGATGTTTTCGGGTGCGACGCCGGAGCCGGTGGCCAGCAGGATACTCTCGCGTAAGCTGGCTAAAATGTCGGGCAGCAACTCCTGGTAATCGGTCCCTTCCTGATTGTGCATTAGAATTAACGGCACGCCGTGGTGGGCGGCTACCTCGGCGATTTTCGGGTCGGCCTTCAGGCCCCAAATGTCGTTGATCAGGCTGGCTCCGGCCTCCACCGCTCGACTGGCCACCGGGGCCCGGTAGGTGTCCACGCTGATCGGCAGAGCAACTTCAGGGGCAATGGCTTCCAGGGCCGGCAGCAGGCGGGCCTGCTCTTCCTCGACGGAAATCGGAGTGTGGCCGGGGCGAGTCGACTGGGCGCCGATGTCCAGCAGATCGGCTCCCTCGGCCTGGAACCGCAGCGCCTGTTCGACGACGGCCGGCAGGTCCGAAGCAAGTCCATCTCCGGCAAAGGAATCAGGGCTGACGTTTATGATCCCCATTACGTAGGTGCGCCGGCCCCAGATTAGGCTCTCCCCGCCGGCTACCTTCAGTTTTGGGGAACTGAGCGGATTTGATGGGGGCATTCCCATTCGCAGACTCTTAGGTTGCTCTTG
>JADFQT010000126.1 GCA_022561675.1 Chloroflexota bacterium | reverse complement strand
GATAGCCCTCAATCTGCTAAAGCAGGAGACCACTCTCAAACGGGGGCTTCAAGGTAAACGGCTTAAAGCTGGCTGGGTTGAAGACTATCTCCTCAAGGTGCTCCTTGGTTAAGACGCGATTGCCCTGGTTTCTTCCGTCCGATAGTGGATTGCCGCTACCGCGTAGCATAAACTGCTGTGTGTGCGCATTTGCTCGCACGCAGACTCCGAGGCGGTGCCGGCGCGAACCCCATTAATGATTTGCTGCTCTTGCTTAATTTCTTGATAACCATCTGCCATCGCAGAATATCCAAGTAATGGATCTGTAAGAACAAAAAAGTTAACCATTACGATGCCAACAACGCCGAGCATTACTGCGAAACGCTCAAACCTGCCACCATAGGGGTTCCTCTTTTCCCGACGCTTCCCATGACGCCGGCCCAACAAGAGCCCACCAAAAGAGCTGATTGGCAGGGCAAGATAGAGAAACCAAACCGCCCAGTACGTGCCCGATGGCGAGGGCTCCAGCTGGAAGCGTATTAATGACACAAACACGAGAAAGACAAGGTGACCACCAATGGATGCGTAAATCCAAGGTCGTTGGCGTTTAATGAGACCGTAAATACCGAAGCCTGATATGACTAAAAACCAGCATAGCTCGTAAAGAAGGAACCCCAAAAGAAAAGAGAAGAGCTCTTCACCTTGATAGAGTGGAGTAATGGAAACACTGTACATTTACGGTTTTTGCCTCTCTGGGCTTGCCCCAGTCAGCATCAATCGGTCTTCTTCGGCTCTCTATCCCGCCTCATTAGAAGGGCGGGCGCAACCGCCAGCAGGGACAGCGCTCCGGCCACGCGCAGGAAGTCGTGAAACAGAGTGAGTCCGGCGGCGGTGTAGGCCTCCAGGCGAAGCCTTGCTGCCTCCGGAGCCTCGCCGGGCAGGGGCACCGGCGACTCCAGCCCAGCGGTGAGCCCCTGAAAGTGCTCCACTCCCCAGGCCGAAAGCGCCGCCAGCCCCAGGGTCATCCCCATCATTCTCGCGACCACCACCAGAGATGCGGCGGTTGCCCGGTAATCGTTCACGGCGGCCTCCAGGGCCCGGGCCATTATCGGGGCGATAACCAGGCCGAATCCCGACCCGACCATTCCCAGGTGCAAGGTCAATTCCGGGTCTTCAACCCCAATGGGCCAGGTGCTCACCAGGAATAGACCGGCGGCGCACAGCAGCAAACCTATTATCGTAACCGCTCTGATGCCGACACGATGCATTAGCGCGCCTCCCAGCACGGCACCCGGGGGAATAAATGCGGTCATACGAAGCAGCCATAAAGCTCCGGTAAACGGTTCTTTGCCCATCACCGTATTCGCCATCAAGGGAACGGTAACCATAGCTATAATCAGCGCCGTCCCCACCAGCAGCTGGGTGCCGGTGGCCGTCAGAAAGGCCCAGGAGCGGAACAGGACTGGAGACAGCAGAGGCTGGGGGACCCGGGATTCCAGCCGCACCAGCGTCAGAGCCAGGAGCACCCCGGCCGCACCAACCAGGAAGGGAGTTGGCGAGGATAGGGTGAACAGTCCCTGCCGGGACAGGGCCAGGGAGAGGACAAGCAAGGCCGCCACCAGCAGGGCCCCACCGGCGTAGTCTACCCGTGCCTCCCGGTTCCGCTGATTGGGGAGCCAGAGCAGGGCAACAAATAGCAGCGCTCCCTGGGGCAGGTTGAGCCAGAAAATCCAGCGCCAGTTGGCCAGCTCCACGATGGCGCCTCCATAGGCCGGCCCCAGCATAGACCCGGCCTCGGCCGCACCCCCGACTATGCCCAAAGCCAATCCCCGACGCTCCGGGGGCAGTAGGGTGCTGGCCAGGGCCATCCCGATGGGGATGGCGGCTCCTCCGCCCACGGCTTGAATCACCCGGCTTGTCACCACCCAGCCCAGGCTGCCGGATAGGGCGACCATGGCGCTGCCCAGGAGGAAAACCAGCAGGGATGCCTGGTAAACCCGAGGATAGCCGTACACATCCGCCAGCCGACCGATCAGGGGCATCGCCACCGTGTATCCCAGCAGGTAGGCCGTGATTATCCAAGAGGCTCGGTCCAGGTCGGTGGCGGGAATTTTCAGGTCCAGCATCACGCTGGGCAGGGCGGTGACCACCACCGTCTGGTCCAGGGCCGTCATGAAGGCACCCAGACCGATCAGGGTAAGCGCCCAAGGGACAGGGATCGAATTGCGGGCTCGAAGCATGGAGCGGCGAATTTAGAGGGGTGGAGTTATTTCCACCGGCACGTCGATGTCATCCAGGGAAAGCACCCGGACGGCATCCGCAACGTCGGTGGAGATCACCTGCCCGGTGATCACTACCTGCAGCAATAAACCACTGGATTGTTCCAACCATAACTCGAGCATCACATCGAAACCCGGAGCGGCATTGGGCACCAGACGGGACAGGTCGCCGGAGTCCACCCGACCCTGAACTAGATATACCGGGCGCTCCCCAAGAGATTCGGCGCCGGCCAAACTGGGAGACTGGATCGAACCGAGGATTGCCGAGAGGGTCTGCCCCAGATTGGCGAAGTTGACCGGGAGCAAATCGATGCCGACCTCTTCCCATTTCCCAGTAAAGAAATTGGTCATGTAAGCCTGATCCGCGATCACCACCATGTCGGTTTCAACATAGGTGCCGCTAACCTCCGCTTCCACGGTGAAGCGGAATCGGTCCGGGTTGGCCACCACCCCGTAAACGCGGCTCATCTCCAGTCCCGGCAGCAGCTCAGTGGTGCCCTGGGGCTGGTCCAGGAGGAAGGAAGCGTAGCTGAGCTGGTTCAGCTGGCCGATGGCTCGATCCAGGATCGCCTCTGGGTCGACGTTCAGCTCGGGGGTAGGAGTGGGGGTTTTGCCACAGCCGATACTAACTGACAGGAATAGGGCCAAGGCCGCCAAGACCGGCGCTGAGGAAAGCTGGTATATGGCCCTGGCCTCCCGGTTCGACTCGCCCAGTCTTTTCAATGTAAATCCGACTCCAGTCAGCAATCTGTTGACCCCTAAGGAAATCGCTAACCTTGTGAGATCCAAATCCCCCTCAGCCCCCCTTTTAAAAGGGGGATACAGCGGGATTTCCCCAAATGGTTGCTTCTCAGACCGCGTTTATGCTGAAGATTCAAAGCTGGCCTCGCTCAATTTTGGGACCAGAAGGCCAGGGTACCGGCGGCAATTTCCAAGGGAGGATTGCCTCCAGCCACGTCCAGAACGAAAATCCGGGAGCCCGTGGGGGTATGGCCATTGCGACGCTCAAAAGCCTGCTCCGGCGAGCCCGCCACCACCAGCTGGGAGCTGTCGGGTGACCAGGGGGAGTGGGAGTAGGCGTACTGGTCGAAAAAGGTCAGCAGGGTGAAAAACTCACCGGAGGGCTGAAACCGAAAGAGGTCCTTGGTATCGGCGCCGTCACTGCCGGACACTCTCCACTGAAAAAGCCGTTGTTCCGTGTCCAGGGCCACCCAAGCCAGGCGCTGACCATCGGGAGACCAGTAAAAAGCCAGCAGGTCCTCCGCAGCGGTGGTTTCAACCTGGGGATCAACCTGCGTTTCCCCGCCCGTTTCTTTAACAGACACCACCCTTAACCTCTGGAAGGTCGGCCCTCCCGGGTCCAAACGGTCGGCGACGGCAAGCCGAGTGCCGTCGGGCGACCAGAGGAAGGCTGAAAATGGTCCTACCTCCAGCACCGGCTGGGCCTGCTCCAGAGCGCCGCTTATTGCGACCATAAGTAGGCCGCCATCCTCGTTGTGGATCACGTAGGCCAACCGCTGTCCCCCAAGGGGGTCGGCCGGGGAGTAGGCCGGCACTCGAAACCCGTCATCGGAGCCCAGCAGAAGAGAAGATTCAGCATCGGCCAGGCTGGGAACCAACTTGATTTCCGGGCCAGAATGCAGTAAGAGTCCTCGGGAATCTTTAGCCCAGCTAAAGTAAAGCGGAGCACCGGTTTCCACCGTTATGGGCGCTTCATTTGAGACAATTGGTGAGACGACTGAGGAAACAAACAAGGTCAGGCCGCGAGAAGTCGCAGCGATAAACCCCAGGGACTGGCCGTCCGGCGCCCAGTAGAAATAGTGGGGGACTCCGTCGGCGATCAGAGCCGGAACATCGTTGGTGTAGACGGTATCGGCCCGCCCGGTGATGGCATCGATGACCTGGATGGAAACAGTGACTTCCCGCTCACTCAATACCTGCACCCGGGAAACCGCCAACTTGGCACCGTCGGGAGACCAAGTAGGCCAGGCGTAAAATTGACTGAAATTCAGTGTTTGGCCGAGGAATGCCGCGGAAATCCGCCTCGCCCCAGGCTCCTGGGGTTCCGCTGGTCCCCCAGGCTCTTGGGATTCTGTTGTTTCCGGTGGGTCCGCGCGGAGCTGAATGTTGCCGGTCAACTGCTGGGGGTCTGTCCCATCGGCCTTGATCGTAAACAGGTCTCCGCCGGTACCTACATAAACTATCCGATTCACGCTCACCACATTATCATCATCGGGGTTATCCGGGGTGTCATCCGGACGAACGAGTTCAGATGTTGCCGTCCCCCGGAACCCCTGGCACCCAGCCAAGAGCAGCCCGAGCAAGACCAACCCGAGCAACACCGGGAGAAATAGATGGCCCGTCTTCTGGCGCAAATCAGACCGTCCCAGGGCGGAAGGCCGGGCTGGCTAAAGAGTTCCGGCTCAGCTGATAAGCTCCCGCAAGGTTTCTTCTACCAGCTCCGGAGGCACATCTTGTCGGACCGTCGCCTTTCCGATTTTCTCCAGCATTACCCAACGAATGGCTCCGCCATCGGTCTTTTTATCCAGAGACATGGCCTGCCGCACCTGGTCGAGAGAAACCCCAGAGACCCCCTTGGCATCTATTGGGAGGCTGAAGCGCTGCAAGATTTGCCGCTGCCGGTCTACCACCTCCTGGGGAATCAACCCCATCCGCTGGGCCATCCGGCCGGCCCCCATCATTCCGATTGCCACCCCTTCTCCATGCATGAACCGGCCGTAGTCGGTGGACGCCTCCAGGGCGTGCCCGATGGTGTGTCCGTAGTTGAGCAGGATGCGAATGCCCAGCGTCTCCCGTTCATCCTGGCTGACCACAGCGGCTTTGATGGCCATGCTACGGCGAATGATTTCGGTTGATAGCTCAGGCTCCAGAGCCATCAGGTCTTCCGCATGCTCCTCGAAGAGTTCGAAGAGATCGGTGTCCAGGATAAGACCGTGTTTAATGGCCTCGGCCCACCCCTCCGCCAATTCCCGCTTACCCAGGGTGGACAGCGTAGCCACGTCCGCCAGCACGGCCCTGGGCTGATAGAAGGCCCCTACCAGATTCTTGCCCTGGGGCAAATTGACCGCCACCTTGCCGCCCACGGAGGCGTCCACCATGGCCGCCATGCTGGTGGGGACCTGGACAAAGGGCAACCCCCGCAGGAAGGTCGCGGCGACGAAACCTGCCAGGTCTCCCACTACTCCGCCACCGACGGCGATAATAGCCTGGCCTCTTTCGGCTTTCAAGCTTACCAGCCACTGATATATTCCCTGGGCCAGCTCGAAGTTTTTGCTGGGCTCGCCCTGGGGAATGATAAAACAGTGGGCTGCAATGCCTCGCTTTTGCAGGGCCCGCTGGGCGATGCGACCATAAGGTCGCATCACGTTCTCGTCGGTTATGATGTAAGCCGTGTTCTTGAGTTCCAGCTCCAGGAACCGGTCTCCCAAATTTTCCAGCAGACCCCAACCGGCCACCACTGGATAGCTGCCTCCCGAGTGTTGGACCGTGGCGGCTAGTTCAGGGTCGGGCATTCAACTTCTCCAAGTTTGGTAAGTTTGGCAGGTTTGGCTACCCTCCTAGAGGGGTTTAAAAACTCAATGTCTCCCCCTTAGCAAGGGGGAGATTTAGAGGGGGTCTCCTAACCCCACCTAACCTCCCCTTGGTAAGGGGAGGAACTTATTGAACACACGCTTTAACCACCCTCACAGGAACTGCGGGATGATCCCTGGCTGGTCTCGGCGTTCCAGATTTTGACGATCTGCCCCGCCACTTGCTCCGGTGTGAAATCGTCGGTGGGGATACTGTAATGGGCCTGAGAATAAACCCCCTCTCGCTCCTCCAGCAGCGACTTGATTCGCTCCAAGGCATCATCTCCCGCCAGCAAGGGACGAACTGGCCTAGCTTCCCGCTTGACGGCCCGATCCGCGCCATCTGGGTAATCCTCTCCCGCCTCCCCATCTTGGGCTTCCCCATCTTGGGCTTCCCCATCTTGGGTTTCCCCATCTTGGGTTTCCGGGGTGGTTGGGCCAAGCCTCCGGAATATGGTTTCCGGGCGAGCGTTCAGGCAGAGGACCAGCCCGCGGTCCAGCATAGCCTGCCGGCTTTTGGGGTTCAGGAAGGCCCCCCCGCCGGTGGCGACGACCTGTCCGGACCCGGCGCATAGCTCTGCCAGCACCGAGGCCTCGAGGGCACGAAAGGCGGGTTCTCCATCGGCCTGAAAAATCGCTTCGATGGGCTTTCCGGCCCGACGGACAATCTCCGCGTCTGCGTCCACCAGCCGCCAGCCAATCTTTCGTGCCAGGAGCCTCCCCACGTGGCTCTTGCCCGAGGCCATGAATCCGATCAGGAAGATATTATTGGGAGAAGTCAAGGTTTCTATCGGCAACGCGGTTCTTTCTTAAAGCCTGTACGTAAGGATTTCAGACTGTGGTAATCGCCCTTCGACAGGCTCAGGGCAAACGGGTCGGGTGACCTTCGTGGTGAGCTTGTCGAACCATGAACGATTGCTTCCCACATACTCTTAGCTTGGTTTCGCTTTTTACGCCGGCAGCTGGGTCAGATGCATGCGACTGCCCTTGGTGGAGCCGGTCTCGAAGTAGAGTACCTGCTGACCCACCGAGTTGGTGTTGGGCGTGCCGGCAACGAACTGGAAGCCCCTAGCCCGGCAATCGGCGATGGCGGCCTCAATATCCAGTGCCACGTACCCCACATGGTCCATGCTATGCGCCGGCCCCAGAGACGCCGGGTCCTGCGGCTCAATCAACTCCACCTGAACCTGGCCGAAGTTCACAAAGGCGTTGCGTCCGCCCCTTCGGGATGCGCCGCCTCCCAGGTGAACTCCATCCAGCTTGTCCACGTACCAGGCGATGGCATCCTCCAGGTTATTAACCAGATACCCGGCGTGGACGATGTGGTCAATCTTCACGCCCGCGTCCAGGCCTACAGCGCTTGGTTGAGTTGGGAGTTGAGTCAGGTGCATGAGGATGCCGTTGGTGCAGGCGGGGTCGAAATAAAGCACCTGCTGGCCCAGCACATTGGTGTTCGGAGCATCGGAGAAGAACTTGAAGCCCCTGGACTTCAGGTCCACGATGGCGGCCGCGATGTCTGAGACAACGTAGCCCACGTGGTGCATCACCAGGGTGTCGGCGGGCAGGTCGGTCTTGTCCTG
>JADFQT010000125.1 GCA_022561675.1 Chloroflexota bacterium | reverse complement strand
CCCGGCCTGATCACCCTCTTTGGTCTGGCATTGGTTTTCAACGCCACAACACTGGCGCCAGCGCTCTTGTTCATCGTCGGCCAGCGGCGCCTGGGCCGCCGCGGCTGGTCGCAGGTTCCACTGATCCTCCTGCTCTCCGTCGGCGGTGCGGGCATGATGCTCAACACCGTGGGCGCGGCACTAGATATCCTTCGTCGGAGGCGTCTGGTCTTTGAGCGTACCCCCAAATTCGCCTTGGTGGGCCGCGGGCAGAGCTGGCTGGGCAAGAAGTACCAGCATCGGCTGGACGGGATCATCGCCGCCGAGGCGATTTTCGCCGGGCTAAACGGCCTCACCTCCGTTTGGGCCTTTTTCCAAGGGAACATCGTCATCGCCGTCTACGCCGCGCTCTTTGCCCTGGGGCTGTCCAGCGTAGTGGGTCTCAGCCTGGGGCAGGCGGTCCTCCGTTACCGCAGGCAACGCGCCTGGCGCCGGGCCGCCTCCGCCGCGGGATCGTGAGGCCGCCATGACCCTACCCGACTCGCCCCCTGTCATGCGGCGGGAGCAAAGCCTGGGCCTGGAGGATGAAAACGATTATCCCCGTGGTCGGGCTGGCCATTTTTGCCTTTTGGTTTGGAGCATTGGTACGGGAGTTCTCCGTTCCGCCGCCGGCTTTGGTGCGGCAATCCGCGCCCCCAGCAGTCGCCGACCCAGGGACGGATCCAAAGGGTTGGGTGGATGTGCCTCGCCCAATGATAGTGATCCGGCCAGAAGTTGTCCATGAGCCTACCCCAGTTCCTGGCACTCCCCAGCCAACGGTAACGGAAACGCCAACGCCGCCGGTACCGAAGCTAAGTGTAACCCAGATCTTCGCCAGGCTGGATAGAGGCGAAATTACCGTGGCAGAAACGAAGGCCCTGCTAGCCGCGAAGAGCTCTTTACCCTACTTGGAGCGCAGCCGAAGCAATTGGCCTGAAGACTAACCGGAACGGCCTCTGCCACCCTCCCTGAACCCCGACCGCTACCGTCTCCATCGGCAATCCTGTTTCCCCTCTCTTTACGGTAATGCAACCACGGAACCCCAGTATTTTTACCGGCATGACCTTTAATGTTTACTTGAAACACCCCCATTTCAGGAGGGCTCATCATGACAGAGCAGCACTTGATTCTCGAGAGACATCTAAGCCAGTTGGAAGTGGATAAGGCCGGAATTGAACACGCCATCAATGAGATTCAGCGGCGATTTGCCCTGCTCGATGAAGTGGAGGCGTGGGGCTTGTTGGTAGATGAAGTGGAGCCGTGGGGCCTGTTGGTAAAGGAAGAGTCTTCCCCAGACTACCATCCCGGCGACAGCCGGTACGATTCTAACCAAAATCAGGAAAACTACGGAAACATCGAAGAGGGTGTTAGCCCTGTTCCGGCGGGATTCTTTTAATAGAGCCCGTGGTTGGATACAACGCCCTCTGGTAGCTTGATACAGTCCGTGTCGGGAGCCGAGATGGGGCGCCGACCGGGTATACCTGGGGGAGTCAATTCTTCAGGTAGGCGGGGCTTCACTAGTTAGATGATGCGGCTTGGACATTGTCCTCGGGGTCGCCCGGTAATTTTCAGCCGACAATGAGGTTGCTGGCCCAGCAACGGACAAGAAGGCTGCTAGGCTTCGCCGTTAGTTAGGATCAGTCGGTGGAGAGATGGTTGTACCAGGATTGGCCGCTGGCCTAAATTTTTGAGTTGACGAAGCCGTAACCGACGTTCCGCTCAGTAAATATGTACTTGGGAGCGGCCGGGTCGTCTCCCAACTTGTTGCGCAGATGCTTGATGTGAACCTTAAGGTAACGGCTCTCATCCAGGTAATCCCGACCCCAGACCTGGCCCAGCAAGGTGCGGCTGGGAACCACCTTGCCCGCGCTCTTTAACAATTGGCAAAGCAGCCGGTATTCAGTTGGCGTGAGACTGATTCGGTGCTCCCCCACGTAAACCGCAGCGGCCGCAAAGTCTACCCTCAGGTCGCCGAATTCAATGACCTGGCTGCCGACAACAGTGGGGGTCGGTTCGGCCCGCCGCAGGACAGCCTTAACCTTGGCCATAAATACCAGCCCACGCAGGGGCTTGATGATGTAATCGTCGGCGCCAACCTGCAGTCCCCGTACGATATCGCCCTCTTTGCTCCGCTCGGTCAGCATAATTATTGGCACGTCGGAAAATCGACGGATCTCTTTGCAAATGGTAAAGCCGTCCATATCGGGCAGGTCAATTTCCAGAATCACCAAGCTGGGCCACTCCGAACCAGCCAAATATATTCCCGAATCACCACTGGAAGCGGAAATGGTCTCGGAATCCGGCCAGGATATCCCAAAGGTCAGGCCGACCGCCTCCGCTACTTCCGCGTCGTTGTCAATTATCAGTGCCCGCACATTCAACTCCCCAAATACATCTTCTGTCTCAATGTTACTGGACGCGGGTTATGGAACGGGTCAATTTACGGCACGATATGCGTCACCGGACCGTGAACGCCCGTCTGAATTACGACGCTAACGTTAACCCAATAATTACCTTTTATACCTTGTACCTTCCGTATCTGTGTTGGAAAATAAGTAGTGCGAACAGGAGGAATCGATTGAACGACGAAGAATTAAAGCAGGTAGTTGAAGCCTTGCAAGAGCTTCTGGATGCGTTGGAAGATGCGACCACCAAACTCTCGGAGCTTCCGTCATTTCAGGAAGCGATTAGAGAGGTGCGGGAGGAGCAGGCGAGGCGGCTGTTGGATAGTTGGTAGAGGGGTTGCCCTTGTCATAGGCTTCCGCAACAGCTTGAGAGACTTCGGCTTCTCCTCGTTGTCGGGTCTTTCGGCGGACGGTGAAATTGGGCCAACGGGCCGGAGCGTCCCTGCCTTGACTCTACCTGGGCCGAGGCTTACACTTGAGCTATACCCCCAGACGTGGGACTGGATTTTATAGCAACATGAACGGAACATCCTCCTCCGGCGACGACGTCGCCCTTTTCATCGATTGGGAAAACTTCAAGATCAGCCTCGCTTCGGGTCACCGAACCCCTAACGTATCCGCCCTCAAAGAAGAAGTTGGCAACCACGGACGTGTTGTGGTGGCCAAGGCATACGCCGACTGGGTAAGCCGGGCCCCGGAACTGCGGGGGGCCAGTCAGTTCACCAACGACCCACCGGCCCTGTATGCGGCGGGCATTGAGCCGGTTTACGTCCCAACCCGCCTGCCCCCGGTCGGCGCCATCGACTCCCACCGCACTGCGCGGATAAAGAACAGCGTCGACGTAAAAATGACCGCCGACTGCATAGAGTGCGCCCACTCCTACTCCAACATCGGCACCTACGTGCTGGTTTCCGGCGACTCGGACTTTATCCACGTCATCAACACCCTCCGGGCTATGGGCAAGAAGGTAATCATAATCGGGGTTTCCTGGAGCACCTCCCGCCGTCTGGCCGACCAGGTGGACGGATTGATCCTATACGATATGGACGTGGATCCGGTTACCCCACCGGAACTGTTCCCATCCACCCCCGTCGGCGAGCGGGGCAATGGACGGACCACAATCACCGGGCGGCAACAGCTTTCCGACGCCATTGGCATCATCGAGGATATCGTCCGGGCCGAGCGTCAGGCCGGCCGTATGCCCTTGCTCACGTCCTTGAAGCAGCGGGTAACGCGCCAAATTCCTGGCTTCGACGAAAAGAAGCTGGGCTACTCGGGATTCAAAAAACTAATGCAGCGAGTGGCTCAGGAAGGCAACATAAAACTGGTCACCGTGGGACTGGTGGACTGGGTGCTGATGGCCAACGAGCCCGATCCCCAGGAACACGGGGTGGAGACTCCCTCGGCCACGCCCGCCTCCGGAGAGGTAGCCGGCATGGTCACCAACGGGGCCGGTTTAGCGCTGGCGGAGTCGCCCCAGACTGCCGAACCCCAGGACCCGCCAAGAAGGGGGCGCAAGGGTCAGGCGGGACGCCTAGCCAAACCCGTGGAGCAACACACCACTCGCAGCGACCAGCCAGACCTGGCACCCCTGCTGGCTGAGGAACTGTCAGAGGTCCAGCTACCGGAAGGGCCGGGAGACGGGCTGGACGGACGGCGGGTGGCCGATTTGATCGTCATGGCCGACAACCTGGAACACCGGGAAGGCATTAGCCACGTGGCTTTCAACTTCCTGGTAGGGGAAGTTTGTCAGGCTTTGAGCGGTGGGCTGGAGGCGGAAAGCGAGGAAATCACCCAGCGTTGGGGGGAGATGCATTCCCGAATTTACATCACCCGCCTGATCCGAAGCCTGAGCGACGCTGGCGTGTTCCAGCGGGGTTGGCACACCGGTCAGGATGAAGTCACCGGCCGCAGCCGGCGGCGCCGCACCTTTAACCTGGACCGGAATCATCCGCTGGTGGTAAAGGTCTTGCAGAGCCACGCAGAGTCTCCCGAGTCCGGGCCTGAACCCTCAGCGCCTGCAGCAGTCAGCGAAGCCAATCCCCCATCTCTGCCCCCTATGGAGTCGGCGGAAGGGGAATCCCAAATCCCCACGGAACTGGAGGCGGCAGACTCCTCTACCGGTTTGGGTAAGGTGCTAAGGTTTTTCTCCCGCTCCTGATTCCTTCCCGGATTATCCCCTTACACCCCGCCGCTCAAAAATCTAGAATCAGCGTCGACCACCCGAAATCCCTGGCCCCCAGACCTTCCCCGGTGTATGGGTGGTAATACTCCCGGTACCCGGATTTCTCGATGGCTTCATGGCTCTTGGCTACTATGGTATCAGCCAATTCAACATAGCCGTGGCCTCTCAAGCCGTGGGATAGGAACCAGTTGGTGTTGATCCAACTGGGACCCCGCCAGATAAAGCCCTGGGGGTTGCCGGGCATGAACTTGGGGTCGGAAGCCGGCACGGAAGGCAGCGGGTAGGGTAGCCAGAAATCCTTTTCTGACATTACCCATCGCTCCACCAGTCGTTCTACTATCGGTCGGGGCAGGTCATCTAGAATGAGCGGCATCAATGAGCTGATGGTAACCACTTTGACCGGGGTTTCGGCGACACCGGAAAGGTCGAAGAAGGCGCCGGCTGCTTCATCCCAGCACTTGGCCACCAGAGCGTCCCGGGTCCTTTCGGCCTCTCTATGGAACTCGGCAGCCTCCGGGGAATCCCCCAGCAGCCTGGCCAAAGCCCGCAGGCTGAAGGCATAGATGGAGTTGACCAGCACATCCTCGACGTGAAATATGTCCGCCGCCAGAATCGCCAGGTCGTCGCCACGCAGGGGTTCGTAGGCCTCATACACCTTCTTGAGCGCGGCTATGAAACCCCGGTTGCTCAGCTCCTCCAATCCCAAGACCCGGTCATACTTGGGTGAGCAGTCGGTTCCGGCTTCCTCGGGCTGTATCACCGCAATGAGACCGTCATCGTCCGGGTCCCGATTTACTCGCAACCAGCGATAGAAGGCCGTCAAAACCGGCAGAGCCGCCTGCTTGAAATTCTCATCGCCGGTGGCCCGATACACCCGCTCCACCGCGTAGGCCAAAATGGGCGGTTGAATGGTCGAGCTGTAGTTGGGCGAGGTCATTCCCACAATGTTGCGGCTGAGGAAATCGGGCTGTTTCTCCATTTCCCAGAATATGATGTGAGGAATGAACCCATCAGGCAGAGCCGCACTCATCAGGGTGGTCAGCTCCGCTTTGGCCTGCTCCAGGTCCAGGTGGGTCAGGGCGATGGCGTGGAAACAGGAATCCCAAAACCACTGAAAGGGGTAGCCACGAAGCGAGGGAACGACAAAACTGAACTCCTTGCCATTCCAGTCGGCGACCCCCTTCCTGAGATTGGACAACAGAATATTGCGGGCCCCGGCCTCCAGCTCTTCGCGATTCAATTGTTCTTACCTCGACTCTTATCCATCGTGGCGGTTTGGTAAACTGCCAGATATTTATCGGCCACAGCGGACCAGGTGAATTCCTCCAGGGCATACCCTTTACCCTCCTGGCCCAGGCTCCTTCGGTAATCAGCATCGTTGACCAGCCGCACCAACTCCTCGACGGCCGCTGGCCGGTCGAAGGGCGGTACCACCACGGCTCCCCTGGTCAGCAGCTCCCGGTTGGCTCCCACGTCATGGGTCAGGACCGGAACGCCGGCGATCATGGCCTCGAAATAGACCAGACCGAAGGCCTCATAGCGGGAAAACAGGGCGAACAGATCGGCGCGGGCATACCAGTCCACCAACTCCGAATCCTCCAGCTCGCCGGTAAAGAGCACTTCCCCTTCCAGACCGGACTGCCGCACCTCTTCCCGCAGCGCCGATTCCCCTCCTTCATCCCGCCCGACCAGGATCAGACGCGCCGGGCGATGAAACCGGGCTCGGGCCTGGCGGTAGGATTCCAGCAACCAACCCTGGCCTTTATGCTCACCCAGTCTCCCGACGCACAGGATGTCGACCGGCGTCTCTTCGGAGGCTGTCTTCCCGCTGTCGGACGTGGCAGTATCAAGCTCAGCCTGCTGGGGGTTATTCAGGGGGGAAGCCCCCCATCCGATGACCGCTTGCCTGCTTGGGCGGACCCAGTAGTCCCGAGCGACCTGTTCCGTTTCCTGACGGGTCAGGGCGACCACCTGGTCCATCACATTGCAAATGAACCCGTTAATCGGCCGCAGCCACCAGCGGGAAAGAGGCAAGGTGTGGTAAGAAGGGGTGAAGATAAACCCGGCCCGCCGCCGGAACCAGAACCAGCTCCAGAAATGGCCCCAAAACCAGCCGTCCCCAACGAAGTGGACCACGTTCGGATTGAACTCCCGGAGGTACCGGCGTATCTGGAACGGGGAAAACCAGACCAGCGGACAGGAGTACAGGGGGATTGACCGTCGCGGGAACCCGTCCAACCGATAAATTGCTATGCCCTCGGGCGTGGTGTCCCGGTCGGCCCAGTCCGGCTGAGGTACCCGGGGGAAGGAGTACTTGGTGGTCAGGACCGCCACGGCCTCGACCGACTGGGACCGCTGGATCTGGAAGGTCAGTTGCTCAATGGCCCGCTCTATCCCGCCCAAGTAGGGCCGGAAATAAGGAGTCAAAAACAGCACACGGAGGGGAGGGCTACTCACAAGGCCCGCTCCAGGCCGTGATTCCAGGCATCGCTGATTTCCGACAGCGGCAAATCTAGCTGGCGACCCAAGCGAAATCGGTCGCCGCCGGTGGTCCCCAACTCCTGGATAGGTACTCCCATTTGGGCGGTCAGCCGCTCCAAGCCGGTCCAGTTCTCTGCCGACAGGGAAACCACGATGCGTGACTGGCGTTCGCCAAAAAGGGCCGCGTCCCATCTCTTGGACCGGCCCAGCGCGCCTATGAAACCCACCGCTCCCTGAATGCAAGATTCGGCCAGGGCCACAGCCAGCCCACCATCGGAGCAGTCGTGGGCCGAGGCGATGATGTTTTCCTTGATGGCCCGGCGGCAAAGTCCCTGAACTCGTTTCTCAAGAGCCAGGTCGATGGCCGGGCGGCCGGCGACCCTGCCGT
>JADFQT010000124.1 GCA_022561675.1 Chloroflexota bacterium | reverse complement strand
AAGCCCATGAGCACTTGGCGAATCGGGGCACGAGAGGCAAGGTAATCCTCACTCCGTAAATGTTAAGCTGGCTAGAGAAAGCCCCAACAGCAGGCCGTATAGCCCGCTGTTTGTAGGAGTGTAGCCACCTATGGCTCCAGGTTTAACCGCCCGACCAGGCGATGTTCTGCTGATGGTGGGGACCCGGAAGGGCTCCTTCCTTCTCTCCAGCGACTCCTCGCGTCAGTCCTGGCAGGTACAGGGCCCCTACAGCGCCGGCGGCGACGTTTTTCACCTGACCTACGACCCCCGGAATGGGGGCAGAATTCTTTCCGCAACCAACTACATGATCTGGGGACCTCAGATAGAGTTTTCCGATGACCTGGGGCAAACCTGGAAACAGGCTGAAGGGCCGCCCCGGTTTTCCGAAGAAGCTGGAGAAGCCGAAGAAGCTGGACCCACGGTGAGCCGCTTGTGGCACCTCGAGCCGGGCCTATCGTCGGAGCCGGGTGTGGTTTTCGCCGGCGCCGAACCAGCATCTCTTTTCAAGTCCCAGGATGGGGGGAACAACTGGCAGGAGCTCGCTGGAATTTCCCAACACCCGACCCGAGCCCAGTGGCAGCCAGGACTGGGAGGACTGTGCCTCCACAGCATGGTTCTCGACCCGCAAAATCCGGACCGGATGTGGGTTGGAATGTCGGCAGTTGGCGTGTTTGGCACGGAAGACGGCGGCAAGAGCTGGCACCCTCGCAACAGCGGCGTGCGGGCCGACTTCGCGCCGGACCCCCTGCCCGAGTTTGGTCAATGCCCCCACAAAGTGCTGGCCCACCCGTCAAGAATCGACACGCTATACCAGCAGAACCACTGCGGTGTTTACCGCAGCGACAACGGCGGCCAAGACTGGCGGGACATTACGGAGGGTTTGCCCTCCCGATTTGGTTTCGTGCTGGGAATCCATTCCCAGGACCCAGATACGATCTACGTGCTGCCGGAGGATCAAGTACAGGGAACCGACGTGGGGGGAGGTTTACGGTACGTCACCGAAGCCAAATTCCGGGTTTATCGCAGCCGCGACGCCGGGGAGAGTTGGGAGGCCTTGACCAACGGTCTTCCCCAGCAAGACGCCTACCTGCACTCGCTGAGGGAGGGCATGGCGACGGACCATCTGGACCCTTGTGGAATTTACCTGGGAACCACCACCGGCCAGCTGTTTTATAGCCGGAACGACGGGGATAGCTGGGAACTGCTGCTGGAGCACTTGCCGCCGATTAATTCTGTGGAGTGTTCCGCCATCGTTTAGCAACTATTTAAAAACGTGGTTCGACAAGCTTTCAAGTAACTGTCCAATTTCGTTGCAGTTACTTTCCTATGTACGGTCCGCATTTGCGGCCATAGCGCTGCTCACCAAGAACGGATAAAGAATACCCCCAGTTCGCCCTGAGCCTGTCGAAGGACGGTCCACCCGGAATACCAGAGTTGTGAGAGACTTCCTTAACTATGGGCGGTTCAGCCCGCTACCCCGCGCTTGATATTCTCCAAAACCCACCAGAGGCGGCTCCAAACCATCTGGCGCTCCTGATCCGACAGGCTCCGGCCCACCTGCTTCCGGCAGCCGGTAACGGCTTGGCCCGCCAGAAATCCCCAGCAGCCCGGCTCGTCGTTCATCCAGCCCACCACCTTATCCCGGTGGTTGCGGATGACCCCAGACAAAACCGGATCCAGGTCGTCTACCTGAAGCGCGTCACCTTCGGGCACCGCGCCGTCTAGCCTCCACCCACCGGCCTCACAATCTCGAGGGTATCCCCGGCCTTCAGGGTAATGCTGGAATAGGTATCCTTTTTCAGGACCTGGCCGTTGTACCCCACCGCGACAAATTTGAGGTTTACGTTGAAAGCAATGAGGTAAGCTTCCAGGGAAGTATCTTCCTCAGCTTCTCTGGGCTTGCCGTTTACGATCAAATCAATCATTAGGCAAATCAAACACTTGGCGATGGCGTCTCGCTACGGATTACCCCTCAACCGTGGAGGATACCGGTAGGGCCTCTAACATAGCCTGCCTTAAATCCCGGGCTGCCTCTTCTGGGTCGGGCGCACCCAAAATACTGGAGATCACCGCTACTCCCTGAGCCCCGGCTTCTAAGACGAGGCCCAGGTTAGCTTCGTTTATGCCGCCGATGCCAATCAGGGGCAGGCTGCAGCTGGCAGCGATCCGCCTAATGAGCTCGGGACCGGCGGGTTCGTGCCCCGGATGGGAGGAGGTGGCGTATATAGTGCCCACCAGCAGAAAATCGGCGCCCTCGGCTTCGGCCATTTGAGCTCCCTGCTCCGAGTGTACCGACCGGCCGATCAGCGCCTCCGGACCCAGGATTATACGGGTCTCCTTGGTCGGAAGAGCTTCCTCTCCCAGCTGGACTCCATCGGCTCTCGCGGCAGCGGCCACATCGACCCGCTCGTTAATCAGCAGCATTGCGGAATTGCCTATGACTGTCCTCAATTCGCCGGCAAGTTCCAGTAGCGGCCGGCCCGGCAGGTCCTTCTCCCGTAGCTGGACCAGATTCACGCCGCCCGCCACGGCTCGCGCGACCTTGGAAACCAGGGATTGGTCGCCCCCCAGACGACGGTCGGTAACCAGGCAGAGACAGGGCCAGGGCAGCGTGGCAGGAATTATGGTGGACACGGGGAGCTAGCTGCCGGCCTGCACCGGCTGGGGGACGTCTGCCGCGGGGCTGCTGGCAATGGCCGCGGTTCGCACTGAAATTCGCCCCGCTAGGAACGCGCCGCGCCCCGCTTCCACGCCTTGCTTGAAGGCATGGGCCATCATAGCCGGATCCTCAGCCTGAGCGATAGCGGTGTTGACCAGCACGGCATCGGCTCCCAACTCCAGAGCCTTGGAGGCATCGGAGGGGACGGCCAGCCCAGCGTCTACCACCACCGGCACGGTTGCTTGCTCGATGATAATCCGTATTTCCTCCAACGTGTGGATGCCTTGACCGGAGCCGATGGCCGAGCCCAGTGGCATCACGGTGGCACAGCCCACCTCTTCCAGGTTCTTGGCCAGCACCGGGTCGGCGTGGATGTAGGGCAGCACGATAAATCCTTCCGCGACCAGCTGCTTGGCCGTTTCCAGGGTGGCCACCGGGTCGGGAAAGAGATACCTGGGATCGGGAATAACTTCCAGCTTAACAAAGTCGGTCTTGGCGACTTCGCGTCCCAATCGAGCGACGAAGAGGGCCTCCTCCATGGTCGCACAGCCTGCGGTATTGGGCAGAATGTTGACCTTGGACCAATCGATGTAATCCAGGATGGTCTTCTGGTTGGGCTCATCCAGGTCCAGCCGCCGAATGGCCACGGTCACCATTTCCGTTCCCGAGGCCTCGATGGCCTGAACCATGTCCTCCATGGTTCGGTACCTTCCCGTCCCCACAATCAGGCGGGATTTGAAAGTTTTACCGGCGATTACCAGATCGTCCGCCATGGTGCCTCCTCCTCTTCCTAGGGTAGCAAAACAGGGGGTCGTAAAACGGGAAAGTAAAACAAACCGCCAGGTTTGGAGCCTGGCGGTTACTCTATCTTTCTAGCGTCTTGTCCCTGCGCCGGCATTACCCGGGTCAGGTACAGACGGTCGGCGGCGATTTCTGGCCGCCCTCTCAGCCTGGCTTACCCAAGCTCCCGCCAGAACATTTTCACATTTTGTTGGTCTTCTACACGCCCGGAAGCTTAGCACGGGCCCGACGGGAAGTCAACGAGATGCGCAGGGCCGGCTAGGCTATAGAACTTCTCAGCTGGAAAAGGATCTATGCTAAATCTATAGCTCATATTCCTTCAGGTCTGGAGCCAGGATCAGCCGGGCGCCGGTCAGTTCCTGTACCTCCTCGGGAGTCCAACCAGGAGCCACCTCCTTGAGCACCAGCCCCTGCTCCGTTGGCTGCATCACCGCCAGGTCGGTGACGATCAACGAGACGCAGGCTTTCCCGGTGATGGGATAGTCGCATTCCTCCACAATCTTGCTGTGGTTGTGCCGGTCGGTGTGTTCCATGGCAACAATCACCTGTTTGGCTCCAGCCGCCAGGTCCATGGCTCCGCCAATGTTCCCCACGCCCCTTTCCGGCAGCATCCAGTTGGCCAGGTCACCCTTGGCTGAAACCTGGTGCGCCCCCAGGACAGTGACATCCACGTGTCCCCCTCGAATCATGGCGAAACCATCCACGGTGCTGAAAAAGACCATGCCCGGCACCGGCTGCAAAAACTGGCCTCCGGCGTTGATCAGGTCGATGTCCTCCTCGCCTTCATCAGCCAGGGGGCCGCAATTCAGCACCCCGCTTTCGCTGTGGTAAAAGACCACGCTGTCCTCTGCAACGAATCCGGAAACCAGAGTCGGAATGCCGATCCCCAGGTTGACGTAGCCGCCGTCGGGCAGCTCCTTGGCCACCCGCATGGCGACGACTTCCCGCTCCAAGCGTTGCTTATCCGCCGGCATAATTCACCCTACCATCTTTCCTGGCCAGGTCTACCTAGCAAATCTCAGAATGCCCGCTGCCAGCAGCCGAACCGCCCGGTGGGCTTAGTCTCTCTGGTCTTACGCTCTCTGGGTGCAGGACACTCTTGCCCAACAGCACTACTCGTATGCCGAAAATTCCGGCGGGCGCCGCACTACCCGGCTGACGTAAATTCCTGGAGTCACGATCAACTCCGGATCCAGGTCGCCCGGCGCCACAATTTCATCCACTTCGACTATGGTGACTGCCGCCGCCGGCGCCATTACCGAGTTGAAGTTACGAGAGGTACCCCTATAGACCACGTTGCCCAGTGTATCTGCCTTGTATCCCCTTATCAGGCAATAATCCGCCCGCAGGCCCCTCTCCAGCAAGTACTCCTTGCCTTCGATGGTTCGGGTTTCCTTTCCTTCCGCGATCAGGGTCCCTACTCCCGTTGGAGTGTAGAAGCCGCCGATTCCGGCGCCGCCGGCTCGCAGGCGTTCGGCGAGGGTGCCCTGAGGCACCAACTCCAGCTCCACGTCACCCTTACGGTAGGCCAGCTCGAAGGCGCTGGGGCGGGAGACGGACGGAGACACCGGATAGGAGGCTATCGCTTTTCGCACCTGGTTGTTGTCGATCAGAATACTGTGGTCGATCGCCTGCCGTCCGGGCGGGGTCCCAAAGTTGATCACCCGGGCGATACCGGCGGTATTGCTAATGATGGTCAAGTCCTTGGCTCCCTGGTCCCTCAGGGAAACCAGCAGGTAATGAGCCATGCCTCCCGGACCGGCGAATCCATCGATCATTATGGTGGCTCCATCGGGGATGTCCCCCACGGCCAGCGGGCCACTGGTATAAACCTTTTCCGGGACCTTTTCGGGAACAGGCCCGCTAATTGAATCGAATCGCATTTCGGTGAGATTCGGGCTTACCTTTAACGGAGCATCAGTCAGGGCAACCAGATCATCGGCACGCCAGCCCGGAGCAACC
This sequence comes from Chloroflexota bacterium, assembly GCA_022561675.1. Taxonomy (GTDB): domain Bacteria; phylum Chloroflexota; class Dehalococcoidia; order Lucifugimonadales; family UBA3495; genus JADFQT01. Next base: position 2,041 of record JADFQT010000124.1, on the reverse strand, counting down.
TCGGTGAGCACCAGGCCTTCTTTGGAATTTCCGAAATCCGGTGAAACGGATATCACCGCCAGGTCGGTCACGATAAGATCCACACAGGCCGCGCCATCAATGACTCCTCGGCACTCTCCGACGATGTTAGAACTTCCATCGGCAGCCGTGTGGTGCATCATGGCCACCAGCCTCCGGGCTCCGGCAGCCAGGTCCAACGACGTCCCAGGAGCGTGCAGCCCCGGCGTGGCGGCCGAGGTCCAGTGGGTAAAGCTGCCCTGAGAATCTACCTGCGCCGGTTGAACCACCGCGAAATCAACGTGCCCGCCCCGCAGCATCGCAGCGGTCTCATCCAGGCTGTTGAGGCTAGAACCTGGGAGCAGGGATACCGGGGAGCCGTCGGATCCAAAAACCCCCGGGGAACCGGTCGCCCCTTGAGAACTACCCTGGTATCCCAGCACCCCGCTTTCCGCCAAGAAGCGGAGCCCAACATCCGGGGCCGCGACCCGGCACAACGTACTGGGCAGGCCGGTCCCCAGGGCAATGGTTTGCCCTGGGTGGAGCTCCCGCAGCACCCGGAGGGCGATCTGATGGTCATCCAATCTAGAAGCCATTATGCTCCTGTATCAATAACACTTATCAACAACACCAGGGGGAAGGATGCATCGAATACTCCGGCCATCCCGGCGATTGGAAGAAACGGCTGATGGATGCGGTTCCTCCTGGGGCATACTCAGGGACACTCAACCAGGCGGTTGACAAAAATCCCTGGGGTGACGACCGCTTCCGGGTCCAGGCCCCCCGGTTCACAAATACGCCCGACTTCGGCAACCCCGATACGAGCCGCCATTGCCATTACCGGACCCCAGTTGCGGCCGGAACCCTGGTAGACCAAACTTCCAAAGGTATCGGCCGCCCTGGCCTTCAAAAGAGCAAAGTCGGCCTTCAAAGGCGTTTCCAAGAGGTAGGATTTGCCATCAATCTCCCGGCGCTCCCTTCCTTCCTGGAATCTGGTGCCCAGGGCTGTGGGCAAAAACACCCCTCCCAGCCCGGCTCCTCCGGCCCGCAAGCGTTCCGCCAGCACCCCCTGGGGCAGAATTTCTATCTGTATCTCGCCCTGGCGCCAGCTGTCTTCTATTTGCCCGCCAGCGTTGGGAGGGAAGGGCATGGGGGAGATTATCCTGCTGACCCGGCCTTCCATCACCAGGGACTCGATTGAAGATTTACCTGAAGAATTACCGGCAGTCGAAGAAATGCTCCCGGCGCCGGCGGAATAAACCAGGGTCAGCCCCCGGGCTCCACCGTTACTCAGCGCCCGCAGCAAATTCTCGGGCAATCCCGCGCCAACCGCGCCACCGACCAGGATCGTCGCACCGTCGAAAACATCCGCCAGAGCCTCTTCCGGAGACGGATAAACCTTTCCTAGAGCCACTACCACCTTTCCTTTCCAAGGGATTCTACCAGCAATACCCGATGGGTTAAAAGGTGCCCTGGCGAACTATCTGCTGTGCCGTTAGCGGTTCATTCAAGGAGAGATATTCGTTAGAGGAGGCCGGGTCAACCTCAATATTGATGCTTGCCAAACCCGACAAGTGCCCAGCTAACACCTAGCACCATGCCCCAAAATTCGCCATTGTGGCACAAACACCACAACTCTTCACAATATTGCCACCAAAGTGCCCCGTTAGGACATAGTAACAAGTTCCTACGTTTTATTTAATTTAGGGGCTTTTTGATGCAATTACCATCTCTCATACGCAGCATTATTGTTTAATTAAGTCTGTTTTCTGGCCGATAACAGTTGGAAAACTCATGCCGTCATTTGCTTGTCTGGCTCTGGCACTTTACGTATAATGCGCCCTGCAAAGAGTACTGGCTGGCGGGTCTACTTTTTAGTTTAGTGAACACAAGGAGCAATATGGCAGGGGATGTGTTGGTCATAGGGGATTGCACGGTTTGCCAGACATTGGAGCCAGCCCTGGAGGATGCCGGTTATAACGTTGTCGGCGCCCGCGACAGCCTGGATGGTCTGCAACATTTGAAGAAGGGCACCCACCGTATA
>JADFQT010000123.1 GCA_022561675.1 Chloroflexota bacterium | reverse complement strand
ACAGCGGTAAAAAATAAGTTTGCCAGTTAAGGGAGACGTAATTGTGACTAAGTCCTTCTTGTTGTTCTTGACGTTATTTGTTGCCTTGGGAATCAGTATAGGCGGGGCGTTCGCTGGTGGCGTGGCCTTCGGCAGAAGCCAGGACAACGAAGCCGGCTCCGGTGCCCCAACTTCGTCTTCCGCAGCTAATTTTGGCGGCAATTTCGGCCAGCGTTTCCCCGGCGGAGCAGCCCAGGGCACTGATGGCGGTGCAGGCCTTCCTGAGAACCTGGCTCAGCTCCGGCAGCGTATTCAGTCCGGGGATGTGAGCCCGGAGGAATTGGCCCAGCTGCGGCAGCGTATTCAGTCCGGAGATGTCGACCCGGAAAACTTGGCCCAGCTTCGGGAACAGTTTAGTTCGGGGGAGGTAAGTCCCGAGGATTTGAGCCAACTTCGCCAGCAGTTTGGCGGACGTTTCGGAGGAGGCCCCGGCCAGGGGTTCGGAGGGGGAGTCACGGGTACTGTGCAGACCGTCGATGGAAACCAAATAACAATAGAGACTGCCGACGGCCCGAAGACTGTGACCATAGGCCAGGACACGGTGATACAGAAGTCAACAACCGGAACCCTGGAGGATTTGCAACAAGGCGTTAGGATCGCCGCCTTCGGCAGCCCTGAAGATGAAGAGGGCGGGGAAGCCCGCTTCGTCGTGTTGATTCCCGAGGATGGCGGTGGGCCCTTTGGAGAGGGCTATTTCTTCGGCGGCCGCCAAGGACAAGATGGAGACGCTGGGGAAGGCACCGGAGGCTTCGGCGAGCACCGGTTCCGGCGGGATGGAGGAGCGCCCTAGAGAACAGGCGTGCGTTATGCCCCTTAGCAAATGGAAAGCGAAACATCCCCTGCGTCATAAGAAGTCGGGGGATGTTTTTGATTGGGCATCATGGTGGCTCGCTAATGGCCAAATTGCTTTGGCAATTTTCTCTGCATTGCACGTTGAGCGCCAACACAGCGTCGATAATCTGACCAAAGAGATCGCTGTCAGGTTATCCCAGTGGCGGCCCCACGACTTCTATGTTGTATTTCTCAGCCATATCAATTTCTTCGTCGCCAGCCTCAAAAAAGAACTGCTCGAATCCTGGTGGAGAGAAGATAACCAACAGCTTGGCAGGTGTTGGCCCAGCATTCCAGAAAGTATGGACTGTACCTCTAGGGATGAGGACAAAGGATCCAACAGTCCCGCTGATTGTCTGTTCTCCTATCTTGATGTTGACCTCTCCCTCCAGAACATAGAATGCCTCTTCCTCGGCTTTGTGGATATGTTGTGGCGGCCCATCACCCACTAAAATCGCCTCAAGCAATGTGTAGGCTCCTCCAGTACCCTCTGCCGTGGCCTTGTAAGTAATTGGATGGCCAGGCACCTGAATTACCCTGCCTTCGCCCGGCCCAAGCGTGGTGGGTTCGATACTAAATGACATATCTTACTTCCTCCCGTCTATTAGTCTGGCGGCTTGACGCTAGTCCGCCCGCTGAGCGATGGCCTTCATCAAGTCCTCTATGTCTGGGAAGATGTGGGCGTTGGGCTCGTGCCGGTGCTCGGCAATAACCTCGCCGTCGATTATCACGTCAAACTTGCCGTGGGGCCCGGGGGTTAGCTTGAAGTTGGTGATGTTTTCGCCCCGTCGAGACAGAGCTTCTCCTGCCATCCAGGCAGCACGCAGGGCGTGCCCTCAATCCCAGCAGTAAAGGATTTCTATTTCCATCTTTTTAGCGGTTGTCACTGTCGGCCTCCTTGAGAATTCGAGAGAATCCGGGTAGCAGCATAATAGGTTGGGTGGATAGGTATGTCAACGGCTGGGGGGCGCCGCCAACGTGCTCAGAAACTCACTCAAGGTATCCCAGTAGATGTTGCCTGCCGCGGAGTAGGTGTCGTTATGACCGGCGCCGGGCAGGACTTGAAAGCTCTTCGGTGGATTGGCCGCCTTGAGCAATTTCTCACTCTGAGACAGGGGCACTATTTCATCCTGATCGCCGTGGAGTATAAGTACCGGCTGGTGCAGTTGGGATATGCGGGCCACCGAGTTGTAGCGATTGCCCAACAGCCAGTTCAGTGGTAGAAAGGGGTAGGCGATGCGGCCCATTTCGCCCAGCGAGGCGAAGGGAGCCACCAACACCAGACCGGCCGGGGGCTGTTCGCCTGCCAGCTCGATAGCTACTGCAGCCCCCAGTGACCTGCCGAAGTAAACAATCTGCCCCGGGTCGGGCTCTGATGCTAGCTCCGGCCGCGTCTGCAGGTATGCCAGCGCCGCTCGGGCGTCTCGATAAATTCCCCGCTCGGAAGGACTACCCTCGCTGTTGCCGTAGCCCCGGTAGTCGAAGATGAACACGTTGACGTCCAGGCGAGCATGGACCAGCGCCAGCTCCTCCACCCGGTAGCCGATGTTGCCGCCGTTGCCGTGGAACCAGAGCAAAGTGGTGCCGGAGTTGCCGGGGACGTACCAGCCGTGGAGGCGGTGGCCATCGGAGGTGGGGAAAAAGACCTCCTCGTAGGCCAGCCCCACATCGTCCGGAGTGTATCTAACCTCCGCGGTGGGAAAGAAGACAAAAATCCTTTCCAGTTGGCTCCAGAGGCCCACTACCAGCACCACGGCTGCCACCGCCGCGAACCAGACGATGGCGGATTTGAGCGTTTTGACTAACTTCGGTTTCCCTGGGCGACGACGTAGATGGGATTGCCGGCGGCGAAGGATTCCAGGTTTTCGACCGACATCTCCAGACCCCGCATGGTTCCGTTGTAGGCCATTCCCCCCGCGTGGGGTGAAAGAACCACGTTGTCCAGCTCGGTCAGGGGATGTCCCGCCGGTAGGGGTTCGGTTTCGAACACATCCAGACCCGCTCCGGCAATTCTTCCCTCCCGCAAAACCTCTAGGAGAGCGTCCTGGTCCACCACGCCGCCGCGGGCGGTGTTGACTAGAATAGCGGTGGGCTTCATCAGGGCCAGCTGCTCCGCTCCAATGAGCCTTTCCGTGGCGGGGGAAAGGGCCACGTGCAGAGAAACAACGTCGGCTTCGGCAAGCAGCCGCTCCAGGGGCAGGAAAGCCACTCCGTACTCCTGCTCCCTTTCCGGTGTGGGATTGACAGTCCAGGCTATGACCCTCATGCCGATGGCCTTACCCAGCTCGATCATCCTCCGGCCAATCGCGCCCGTGCCGACCACCCCCAGGGTCTTGCCGTAGAGCTCGTCGATGAAACCCCTGGTCCAGCCGCCTTGACGGATATGCCGGTCGTTCTGGACGATCTGGCGGGAGACGGCCAGGGCCAAGGTCAACGCATGCTCCGAAACGTAGGGAGCGCCGTAGCCCGGCGTGTTGGACACGGTGATGCCCAACTCTGCGGCGGCCGGGAGGTCAACGTGGTCCACGCCGGTGCCCCATACGGAAAGAATCTTCAACTTGGAGCAGGCGGAAAGAACCTGGCGGTTGAACCGCACCGACGAACGTATGTTGATAACAGCGTCGGCATCCTTCAGACGCTCAATGGTTTCCTGGTCGGAAGCGGGACGGTCAAGGTGCCATTCCACCCTTTCCGCTAAAGCCCGAACCCGAGCGTCATAAGGTGTGCCCGACAGAACCGGCGGCTCGTCATCGGGTATCACTAGCAAAGAGAAAGGCTTTTGGGTTGACATAAATGAACTCGCTAATTGACTTGCTGCGCCGGTGCCTCCATGTAGCTTTTCGGAGGGTAGCTCATAGGCGGCTAGCTCAGCCCCGTGCCGCTACTCCTCCAAACTCTCCGCCAGCAGCTCCAGCACGTCCTTGGCTTGCCGATCGCCGTCTCGGCCCTTGGCTTGGATTCCCTCGGTCATCATTTGCAGGCAGAAGGGACAGGACACGCCGACGACATCGGCTTCGGTCTCCAAAAAATGGTCGGTGCGGACGTGGTTGATTCGCTCTCCCTGGCTCTCCTCGAGCCACATATGTCCCCCGCCCGCGCCACAGCAGAATCCCTTTTCCCGGCAGTGCGGCGACATTTCCACCAGTTTCAGTCCGGGAATCGCCTTGGCCACATTGCGGGGCTGATCGTAGATCCCGTTATGCCGCCCGAAGTAACAGGAGTCATGGTAGGCCACCGTGGTGTTGATCATCTTGATCGGCTTGATCCTGCCCTGGTTGATCAGCTCATCGACCAGTTGGCTGTAGTGCAGCACCTCGAAATGCCCGTCAAACTGGGGGTACTCGTTGCGCATGGTATTGAAGCAGTGGGGACACACCGTGACTATCTTCTTCACGTTGTACTTGTTCAACGTGGCAATAGCTTGCTGGGCCATCGTCTGAAACAGATACTCGTTGCCCATCCGCCGCGCCGGGTCGCCGGTGCAGGTCTCCTCCTCTCCTAGAATGGCGAAGTCGACCCCGGCGGCTTTGAGAACCTTGGCCATGGACCGGGCAATTCCCTGGCTGCGCTGCTCCAGCGCCGACGTGCAGCCCACCCAGAACAGAATTTCGGCGGTGGGATTTTCCGCCAGGGTCGGCACTTCCAGACCCTCGGCCCAATCGGTGCGGGAATACTGGGTGCCCCTCCAGGGATGGCCCCGCTGCTCCATGCTGAGCAGAGCGTTCATGCCGGTTTCAGGAATCTTGGATTCCTCCAGGACCAGGTGGCGGCGCAGGTCGATGATAGTCGGGACATGCTCCACCACCACCGGACACTCTTCCATGCACGCTCCACAGGAGACGCAGTCCCAGATCGCCTGCTCTGGAATGGCATTGTCGAGGATCGATTGGGGCTCAACATGTTCGGGATTGCGCGGTCCCTGGTGCCCGATCTCCAGCATGTGGGCTTTTAGATTCTCCACGATGTGCATGGGGGACAGGATCTTGCCGGTGAGATTGGCGGGGCAAACGTCGGTGCAGCGGCCGCAGACCGCGCAGGCGTAGCCGTCCAGCAGCTCCTTCCAGGTAAAGTCCTGGACCCTGCCGGCCCCGAAATGCTCGGCGTTTTCCAGGTCGATGGTCGCCAGGGTGCCCCGCGGTTCCAGAGAACGGAAGTAGGCGTTCAGCGGAGCGGCCACCATGTGGATGTGCTTGGAGAAGGGAATGTATACGCCGAAGCCCAGGATTATCCCCAGGTGAACCCACCAGGATATGGTCTGGAGGCTGGCGGAGGCGGAGGCAGATAGCCCCATGCTGAGAAACCAGCGCCCCAGCGCGCCGCCGATGAAGATGCCAGCCTCGGGACCGCCGCCGCCCTCGGCCACGTAAAAGGCGTGCACCAGCAGGGTGGCAATCATCAGACCGCCGGTCAGCCCAACTATTATCACCGACTCGCCCTTGCGGGTCAGGTCGAAGCGCAGGCGATGAGGCCTGGCCAACCAGCGCCGGAACAGGGCCCAGACCAGGGCCAGCAGAATCACCAGCGCGAATATATCCAGGTATATGCTGAAAATCTTCACGCCGGTTTCGGTTAGCACGGTCTCAGGCAGTGGAGACCAGATTACCCCACCGAAAATGAAGATCAGGTAGCTTAAAGAGAAGGACAGAAAGCCCCAAAAAATGCTGGCATGCCCGATGCCCGCCAGGTCCCTGCCTCCACCGCGGGGGTCGGTGCTGCCTACCCGTTGGAGCACCTTGCGCTGCCCCAGCACAATGGTAATGGCCCCGGTTAAGCGTTCCAGAGGACGGTCGAAGCGGGCTACCGGCTTGCCCTGCATGACCAGCCAGAAGACCCGGCGGTACAGGGCATAACCGCCCACGCAGGAGGCGACCAGGACCGCTAGGTACACTCCGATCCAGGTGGGGATTATTCCGAAAATGTCGCTCGGTGGCACCATAAATAGGTTTAGCTCCTTCCTATACCAAAGCCAAGGCGGGATCTACATCTACAGGCATACCGACACCTGCGGGTTTCACTTTGGATTTATTTTAGGCGGCCCGCGGTTCGACCGGAGCCAATTGCATTGAGCTGAGTACCTTTAGCTGGGGACTGGTATCTGGCACCAGGCCCTGGATACAAACGGCCTATAGTTTAACATGGCGAATCCCTACCCACTACCCAGGTCGACGAGGCGTCAGGGTCTTTCGACTGTCATTGCGAGAGCCGCAGGCCCGAAGCAATCTCTCCCTACTCTCATGAGATTGCTTCGCGGAGTTTATCCTGAGCGCGGCCGAAGGGCTCGCAATGACACTGGGCAGAATCGAAAGACTCCGCGCTACGACCATTCTGCAGCACATTGTCTTATTCCTGGTTTTATCCCTGGGCGGCTCTTGATATAATCCCCTTATGGCCATGGGTGAAAATCAGCCGAATAAGGCCTCGACACCGGGTCTGACCCGCCGTATCGTGGATTCCTTCCGTCCCTATTCCGCTCAAGTGGTTCTGGTGGGCCTGCTGGTTCTGGTTACCGCTGGGCTGGGCGTGGTCAACCCGCTGCTGATACAGGTGGTGTTTGACCGGGCGCTTTTCCCCTCGGCAGGCAGCCCGGACTTGAACCTGATGTGGACCCTGGCCGGGATCATGGCCAGTGTTGTCGTGGTGACCGGCGCTTTGGGTATAGTACAAACGCTTTTGACCCACCGGATGGGCCAGCGGGTAATGCGAGACCTGCGTGATCGCCTTTACCAGCACCTGCAGAGCCTGTCTCTGGGGTTCTTTACCGACACCCGTACCGGCGAAATCCAATCTCGGGTGGCCAACGACGTCGGCGGCGTGCAGCGGGTGGTTACCAGCACCGTATCGGATGTGCTGTCCAACAGCGTCATATTTATCAGCACCCTGATCGCCATGTCGATATTGTCCTGGCAGCTCACGGTGGTGGCCATCGGAACCACGCCGCTGTTCTTCCTGCTTAGCCGCGTGGTGGGGGCCAAACGTCGAGCGGTGGCCGCCGAAACCCAAAAAGCGACCGCCGAAATTACCGCCATAACCCAGGAAACGCTGTCCATCTCTGGCATTATGCTGGCCAAACTGTTTGGCCGGCAAAACCAGGAGATAGAGCGATTTCACACCGAGAACCAGAGGCTGTCCGATTTGGTGATCCGCCAGCAGATGACCGGACAGTCTTTTTTTACCGTGATGCAGATCTTCTTTTCGGTATCGCCGGTGCTGATTTACCTGCTGGCGGGCTATATCATCGACGGAGTAGGCCCGGAGGCTCTTTCCGCGGGTACTGTCGTTGCGTTTACCACCCTGCAAAGCCGTTTGTACTTTCCCATCGGCCGGCTGCTGGAGATGGTGGTAGAGCTGCAGGCCTCGCTGGCTCTGTTCGAGCGCATCTTTGATTATCTGGATATCGAGCCGGAAATACTGGATGACCCGGATGCCGTCGAGCTGGACCCGGAGCGGGTGTTGGGCGCGGTGCGGTTTGACCGGGTGCGGGTCCGCTATGCCTCGCTGGGCGATGGCCAGAGCAATGGTGCAGTAGCGGCGTCGAAGTCCGCTGCCCCCCCTTGGGTCTTGGAGGATGTTAGCTTCGACATCAAGCCGGGGCAGTTGGCCGCCTTCGTTGGCCCCAGTGGCGCCGGCA
>JADFQT010000122.1 GCA_022561675.1 Chloroflexota bacterium | reverse complement strand
GGACCGCCGCACCAACCCTTAAGCGCTTCATCTTGTCATTAGTATGGGACCGGGGAGCCCAGAGGAAACTTGCCCCGAGAGAAATTTCCGAGGAGGTACAGTGACATGACCCAAGAGGCAATGCACTCCCAGATGGGCGGAGAAACTGCGGGATCCGAAGAGCTGATACCGGCAGGAGCGGTGAGCTTCGGCTTGGAGTACCGGACCAACGTCGGAGGCAGGGACGAGGGAGTCTGCATCCACGTTTACGGCAATGACATCCCCGGCGACGACAAGGAGTTGCTGCGGCTCGACATGTTCCGGATAGCGCCCCATTATCACTACCGGAACGCCACCATCAAGCAGAACATTCGGCTGGAGCTGGATTTTACCGCGGAAGGAGACCCCATGGCTTGGGCCCTGGACAAAATCAAAAACCGGCTGCCGGTAATGCTACTGAAGTGTCAGGCCGACGAGGTCGCCCGCAAATTCGACCAGCGAGAGGTAGATGCGGTCCTGCCCAAGATCGTGGCCTGGGCGGAGAGCAAGACCCACAGCCGCGCCGAAGCGACACCAATGTCGTCATGAGCCGGTGTTGTGACAGCATCCCGGCAAAGCCCCTACACTCTGGAGAGGGCCTCGGAATTCTTCGAGGCCCTCAGCCTTGCCCGGTTATTGACCATGCCATGGAATACTCCATTGACTAGACCGGCAGCCCCTGGTTGAGGCTTTAGCCTGGCCGAGAATTTAGGAGAAAAAATGCCCCCAAAGCAGTACGAAAACGCACCAGGACTTATTCTGGACCCCACCATGCGATACTCCGCGACTATTGAAACCGATCACGGCAGTATGACCCTGGAGCTATTCCCAGCCGAAGCTCCCCGGGCTGTAAACAACTTCGTTTTTCTGGCCCGCGACGGTTTCTACGATGATGGATGTTTCCACCGGATCATTTCCGGGTTCATGATTCAAGGCGGCTGTCCCAAAGGCGATGGGACCGGAGGACCGGGATACCGCTTTCCAGATGAACCGGTTAAACGTCCCTACACCAAAGGGACGCTGGCCATGGCCAACTCCGGTCCTAATACCAACGGCAGTCAGTTCTTCATCGTCCACGGGGGCAACACGGGCCTGCCGCCCAACTACACCATTTTCGGCCAGCTGACTGAAGGGGAAGATACCCTGAATACCCTGGCCACATCCCCCACCTCGCCTGGGGGCGAGAAATCCAAACCCACTCAGAGGTTGGCCATCCTCTCAATAAATATCGACGAGCAGCCCATCGAGGCCTAAGAGCCTGTGTCAAAAGCATCGATGGGCCCTATGACGGAGTATTCGTCGCTCCGGCGAATGCCGGAGCCCAGATGCCGCCTCCTGGTCGATGGGCAGATGACGCTGGATTCCGGCCTGCGCCGGAATGACGTGCGGGAAGTTATGCTATGCCCGGGTATCTTCGAACACAGGCTCTAAGACCCATTGAGGGCGTGGCTGCAAATCAGCCCTTCATAGTTCGACCAACTGACTACGAAAGGAAATCCCGCTCACTCGGGACCTGGCGAAGGATGAATATCCTTCTATTGAAACTCGTAGCCCTCTTTCTAGACCGTCGTTTGCAGCCAGAGCTGGTAGACGATTTTTCTTGGCAGGTCGCAGTCCGCCGCTACCTGCGCCACCGCTGTTCTGGCACGAGCCCCCGATTGCTTGAGCTTGGCCAGTTCTGCACTGGCCGCATCCAAATCGAGCGGGGATGGAGCTTCCGGGCGGCTGGGCGGGTCGGCGCCGGCCAGCAACAGCACGAATTCGCCCTTCGGCTCGGCAAAATAGTCCAGGGCCTGGGACACCGAGCCTCGGAAAACCTCCTCATGCACCTTGGTAAGCTCCCGGCACACGGCTAAATCCCGATCCCCAAGGACAGTCAATAGGTCTTGCAGGGTGGCCCGCAGGCGATGGGGAGCCTCAAATATTATCAATGGCGCAAAGGGCGCAGTGAAGGCTGCTACTGACTGCAATTTCGAGGTACGAGGTTTGCCCCGCCGCGGCAGGAAGCCAAGAAAGAGAAAGCAGTCACCAGGTAAGCCGGAAACCGCCAGAGCGGCGGTAACCGCCGAAGGTCCGGGCACCACCTCGACCCGGTTCCCCGAAGCCCGGGCGGCGGACACCAGCTCGCTGCCCGGGTCGCTGACCACCGGCATACCGGCATCAGTAACCAGCGCCACGTCGCCCGAAGTCAGCGCATCCAGGATGGAGGGCAGCCGCGATTGCCAATTGCGTGAGTGGTAGCTGACCAATGGCGCGTGGATGCTCAGATGGCTCAGCAGTTTTCGAGTCACCCGAGTGTCCTCCGCCGCAACCAGGGAAACTTCACCCAGCACCCGGACGGCTCGCCGGGTCAAGTCTTCCAGGTTGCCGATCGGCGTCCCGACAATGTAGAGCGTCCCCATGCCGAACAGTATACCTTCCCCCGGGCCGTCGATGGATCAGTTCAAGAACCAGCCCGGGGACCAGCCCGGCTTGAATCATGCACCTGCTTCATTCCGCCCTTGCTCTACCAGCGCATGGCCTGTAAGCTCTATGGGTTTCTGACCGGCAGCTCATGGGGGACGCCGGCCAACAGCTGGCGCCCCGGCTCCCGAATAAAGCCCACCAGATTAAGCACAAAGGAGAGTCCATGCCCAACCTTAACGGAGGCCATCTTTTTATCCGCTGCTTGAAGCAAGAGGGCGTCAAAAAGGTGTTTACCATAGTTGGCGATACTATCTTGCCCCTGATCGACGCGGCCGCCGATGAGGGGATCGAGTTTATCGACACTCGCCACGAAGGGGCGGCAATGCACATGGCCGACGGCTACGCCCGAATCACCGGTGAGCCGGCGGTGGCCATATTTACCGGAGGTCCCGGGTTCTCCAACGCCATCTCCGCCCTGCCGGCCATCTACACATCAGAAAGTCCCGTGATCTTCGTCGCCGGTTGCGCTGAGCTGCCGGAAAAGGGGATGAGCACCTTCCAGGAGATAGACCAGATCGGCATGACAGCACCGGTGACCAAGGGCTCCTGGTTGATCCACGACAAGAAGCGGATTCCGGAGTTTGTGGCCACCGCCTTCCGCGCCGCCATGTCCGGCCGGCCCGGTCCGGTTCATTTGACGCTGCCGATCGACATTCAGGAGGAGGAGATATCCGAAGATGACCTGCCTTCTTACCTGCCCAATGAATACCGGAACATGGGCCGGCCCCAGGGCGACGCTGCGCTAATCCAGCAAGCCGCCAGCTTGCTCGGCCAGGCCCAGAAGCCGGTGATCATCCTGGGCAATCCGGCTAGGTATTCGGTATCGCCGGAGCAGGCTGCGGCGCTGGCGGAAAAAACCGGAGTACCGGTGTTCACGGTCGAGCAAGCCCGGGGTCTGCTGGACGATGAGCATCCCCTCTGTTTTGGCTACGCCGACGGGGCCTTGAACGCCGCGGCGCGGCGGTTCCGCGAGGCCGATGTGGTGTTGCTGCTGGGGAAACGGCTGGACCATCGCTACCGCTACGGAGGGGTCTTCAGCCCCACCGCCAAGATCATTCAGGCCGACCCGGCTCCGGCGGAAATCGGTCGCAACCGAGGGATTGCGGTGCCTCTCTTGGGGGACCTGGGCGCGATTACCGAGCAGCTCACCGCCGCCTGCCGGGCCAATCCGAACCTGGGACCCTGGCTGTCCCAGTTAAAGGAAGACCGGGACGGCTGGCTGCAAACCCTGGCATCCAATGCCCAGGGGGAGGAGCCGCTGCATCCCATGGATGTTTACACCAGTATCCAGGACCTCATTGACGAGGACACCTTCATAGTTATGGACGGCGGGGATTACGTTCAGTGGGGCCGTTCCTTTATGAAAGCCCGCAAGCCGGGGCGGTTCATCCGGCTGGGCCCCCTCAGCCATCTGGGCGCGGGGTTGCCCTACGGCATGGCCGCCAAGCTGGCTCATCCGGAGAGCAAAGTGCTGGTGTTCATCGGAGATGGAGCCTTCGGTTTCTACCCCATGGAGTTCGACACCTGCATCCGGCATAACCTGCCGATCACAGTGGTCATGGGAAACGACTCCACCTGGGGGATAGACAAGACCTTCCAGATGGCCTACTTCAATCGGGCCGTGGGCACCGACCTACGCTTTGTCCGGTACGACAAGATGGTGGAGGCCATTGGCGGGCATGCCGAATACGTGGAACACAAGGAGGATGTGGCGCCGGCGGTGGCAAGAGCTATCGACTCCGGCCTGCCCGCCCTGGTCAACATCGTAGTTAGTTCAACCACCAGTCCGCTGGCCGAAGCCATGATCGCCCGCCGGACCGGCCGATAGTTTGGGTGAATCTGTTTCGATTCCTCCGTGAATAAGAGCTTAGGATAAAGAGCTCAGGTTCACCCAGTAACATCAGACCAAACTCGGTGATAAGTGGGGAGACAGGCCACCGTTCGAAGCTGGAATTTTGCCCTTCAAAATTCGTTGACTTTTGATTAATGATGCTATACCGTAGGAATACCTATTGCCATAGAGATAAAGATTAGCAGGAGGGACAGGCATGCTGAAGATCGGCCACGAGGTTGTGCGACCTGGTAAGCATTACCAGGATGCCGAGGTTACGATTCCTATTCCTGAGGAGTTAGAGACGGTCCCCGGTGTTCCTCTCAACCAGCGGGAGATTGACTGGTACGCCAGGGAGTATCCGCTGGAGAGCATGAACGTCACGGAGCGCGCCTCCCGGGACTGGGCCAACACCCAGCGCGACCAGCACATAGAAATGCGGGAGATCCGCAAAGAGCACGAGAAACTGAACCGCCCGCTGATTATGGCCTGCCGCGCCACCGGCGAGATGGAGCCGACGGCGGAGCCCACCGGCGAGGACGTCACCGAGCAGATTAAGAACAAGGCCCGAGAGTTGGGCTTCGTCGAGGTCGGAATCACCAACTTCGACCACCGCTACGACTATAAGAGCAAGAAAGATCAGTTTACTATGTATCCCCACTTTGTCGCTCTGGTATACGAACAGGACTTTGAGCCGACCCAGACGATCCCCAGCGTAGATGCCGAGATCGTACACTCCAGCACTTACCGAACTGAGGGTGCCGCGGCTCTGGAGTTGGGCAACTTCATCCGAACCCTGGGCTACCATGCTCAGGTCAGCGGCTCCGGCGACTCAACTGGGCCCTACAAGCCCTTGCACGTGGCCGCCGGTGTGGGCCAGCAGGGTGCCTGTGGCTACCTGCTTACTCCCCATGTTGGCTCCCGATGCCGCTTGGTGGGTCTCACCACCGACGCCATTGTCACCTATGACCAGCCCGTGGACTACGGAATTCACGCACTCTGCCAGGTTTGCCAAGTCTGCGTCAACCGCTGCCCCGGCCGCGCTCTGATGCGAGACAAGATCTGGTGGAGGGGCGTCGAGAAGAACAAGCTCTACTTCAAGCGCTGCCGCCCCGTCATGGCCCGCTACCTGGGCTGCGGTATCTGCATGAAGGTCTGCCCGGTCCAGAAATACGGCCTGAAGAACGTCATGGAGCACTACGCCGCCACCGGACAGGTGCTGGGCAAGGGCACCCATGACCTGGAAGGCTACACCCTGGAAGGCAAGGGCTACTTCGGCCCCGGTGAGCTGCCGGTCTTCGAGAGCAACTTCTTCAGCGCCATGCCTCACGGCACGGAGTTTGAGAATACCTTCGAGCAGTTCAAGGCCAAGGCCCAGGCTGCCGGCGGTGAGATCACCGACGAGTTGCTGCAAGACTTCAAGCGCCAGATGGCCGGTCACCTGTCCAACCAGACGACCGACCAGCTGCAGATGATGGATCAGGACGCCGACTACATCTAGTCGCTCCGTCTCCCATCAGTGGGTGGGGAAGCTGCCAGCTTTCCCACAACCCTAGGTCAATAGAGGCCAGCACCCGGAGAAAGGGTGCTGGCCTCAGCTTTTGTCAATGCGGTCGGTTTGCCACGGACACGCGCAGCTGGGAGGGGCGTCCTGACGCTGCCTCGAATTCCATCCTGAACATCGGTTTATGATATATTGGCTGGCAGAAGGCGGCTCTCTTTCATTCGAGCCCTAAGTGCGTGGGTGAGAAGAAACCATTCATGATTCGGCATGCTCTCCATGAGCGGAAAACTCCGCGAGCCACGAAGGTCATAGCCCGTATCTACCGAGAGTCTGTCGAGGGATGAATCCCCGTCTTTTGAAACTTTTGCTGAGCTTTGAACATTTAGCCAAGCACGGTCGGAAGAGTCACCGTTTGGTGAAATCCCCGTATATCCCGCTTTGATAAAGAATGACCAGGAATCTCTCTCAAGACGACGCATGTCATTCCGAAGGGCTAGGGGTGACATATTGAGACAATTACTTAGGGGGATTCGGATCTCCCAAGCTTAGTAATTTCTTCAACGGTCAATGGCACATCCTCGACAAGGCAATAAACATCAACTGATGGGTTTGAGAAGGAAACAGGAATGGAAAAGGTATCGATACTAGAGGCCTCGCGACGGCTCAACCTTTCCCAGGCCAACATCCGGCAGTACATTCGCGATGGTGAACTCCAGGCGACCCGGGAGCCAGGCCCCAGCGGCCGCCTGGCCTGGGTGGTGGAGTTGCCCGGGGAAGGCTGGATGGATGACACGAAATCGTCTCTGCACCAGTTACAGGAGACGTTCGAAGCTTACACCTCCGGGGTCACCTTTTCCCATTGGTGGTGGCCTACCGGCGATCGTAGCGGCCATGCTCACTATGTTGAAGACCTGGGCATCGAAGAGACTATCCCTCGGTTTCTATGCGGGTTGATCAGCGATAATATCTGGGTCGCGTCGGAACTTTCCGAAGATGAGTACTGCCCGGAGTGCATAGCTGCCGTTGAAGCGGCCTTAACATCCGCTGAACTTGTAGACCGGTTTAGAGCTTTTCGTAAAAAAAATAGGCAAGAGGAGGGTTAAACCCCTCCACCCAATGAGTGCAGATATAAACTTTATCACAAAAAAGAATATCGCAACCCCATCTGCATGTTATTGACAAATAAACCGGGAAAGTATACCGTGGGGATAAGGCTTGATCCGAGCCCGGTGTATTATTGGGAGGAAAAGGTATGCTAAAAATTGGCCACGAGATAGTTCGCCCCGGCAAGACCTTGAATGACCCTGAAGTTACTATTCCCATCCCAGAAGAGTTAGTGACGGTCCCCGGTGTTCCCCTCAACCAGCGCGAAGTCGACTGGTACGCCCGGGAGTATCCCTTGGAGACCCAGAACATCACCGAGCGGGCCTCTCGCGAATGGGCCAATACCCTACGCGACCAGCACGCTGAGATGCGGGAGATTCGGAAAGAGCACGACAAGCTGAACAAGCCCCTGATTATGGCGGCTCGTCTCACCGGCGACCAGGAGCCCACGGCGGAACCCACTGGGGAAGATGTCAGTGATCTCATCAAGACCAAGGCCCGAGAGGTGGGCTTCCAGGAAGTCGGTATTACCGCCTTCGACCTGCACTACACCTACAAGAGCAAGAAAGACTGGGTCAAGTTCCC
>JADFQT010000121.1 GCA_022561675.1 Chloroflexota bacterium | reverse complement strand
GGTACAAGGGACGATTAAGGGTGTCCCAGGGGTGCAAAACATCGTGGTTCAGAGTTGCACAATCATCCCCTGAATTTTAAGACTATTGACCCGCGCCTTCTTTCTCTTCTTGGCAAATAAATAGGCCCCACCAGAAGCAATGGTGGGGCCGCTCTTGTTAGGATTTTGAGCTAGAGAGTATTAGCTTTAATCCAGCGGGAGGGAGCAGTCCCGTTTCAGCCAACCCCCACCGCCGCCGATGCGCCGATTTCCTCGGTCGTGGGGAAGCTGTAGCCAATGCCCCGGCGAGTGAGGATGTACTTGGGCCGGCGGGTCTGATCCTCCAGTTTCAGGCGGAGCCGTCCAATGGTCACGTGCAACAGGTGGTCCTCCCCCACGTATTCCTCACCCCAGATCCGCTCCAGAATCTGGTCGCGGGTCACGATGCGGCCGGCGTTTCTGGCCAGGTAGGAGAGCAGCCGATACTCGGTATCCGACAGGAAGACCTCACTCTGACCCAACGATACTCGATTGCTGGCGAAGTCGATAAGTAGCTCGCCAACCTGGACCGTCGGCTCCACGACTTCGTTGCTCATCACCGACCGTCGCAGCGCCGCCTTCACCCGGGCCGCCAACTCGTTGGGAGAGAAGGGCTTGGTAATGTAGTCGTCGGCCCCCAGGTCCAGGCCCCGCACCTTGTCCTCGTTGAAATCCTTACCGGTAACCATAATGATGGATACCTGAGAGAACTCCCGAATCCGGGAGCAGGTGGTAAACCCGTCAATTCCAGGCAGCCCAACGTCCAGGACTATCAGCGACGGAGTTATCTCCGCCAACATCTCCAGAGCCTCCTCGCCACTCCCCGCCGCCACCACAGAGAAGCCTTCCTTCTCCAGCACCATCCGCTCGAGACGCAGAACTCTCGGGTCGTCTTCCACCAGCAGAACACAGGATTTCTTATACAACATCATCCTTCCCAGGGCTCTATAGCGTTACCTCAAGGGTATCGACTGACTGCCCGGAAGACTTAATCATGAGGTACAGATTCGACTTTAGCTAAGGAAGACATTAAGTTCAAATATCTTCGATAGGGATTGGGAAAGTTACGGTGTGAAATTGGTATTGAAAATTTCCCTTACCGAGCAGGTAGGACGGGAAGCGGCCTAAATGGAATTGTGAGAAGGCTGTGAGCCCCAGAGACAGCCCTGGGATGCGGCTGTGACTTTCCCAAGTAAAAATTAGGTCACACCCCTTCTGATTCCCTCCGGACCGCGAGTCGGGTCATGGGATGAGTGGGGGTTGAGAGGTGGATATGGTAAGCACTACCCACGAAGAGCAAATGCGGCTGAACTCACCGGCTGGACCCTCTGTTGGGGCCCCCTTGACTAAAAAATGTGGGGATTCCATCCTCCTGGTCGAGGACGATATGCCTACTTTGCGGTTGGAGCGGGTGATCCTGGAAGAAGCGGGCTATCTGGTGGAGGGGGTTGACAGTGGCGAAGCGGCTCTGGAGCTCATTGCGGAAGAACCCCCGGCACTGGTCCTATTGGATATCGGACTTCCCGGTATGGACGGTTTCACCACCTGCCGGCGCATCCGAGAATCTTCTCAAGTTCCGGTTGTTATGGTCACCGGAAGCAAGGCCGCGGCCGACCAAAAGCTAGGAACAGCGTCGGGCGCCAACAGTTACGTTACCAAACCCTTTTTGACCGAAAAGCTAGTTGACTTGGTCGGAGAAATCATCGCCCAGTCTACCAGGTCCGATGGTGCTGGAGAACGGGAAGAGGAAGGCTCGCAACCTGTCCCGACCTCGCCGCCCGACCCCCAGATGGCCAATGCGCCAGCGCCCAACTCTTCAGTTCTTGATGTTAGGGACCAACCAGGAGAGTCGGCATCTTTGCCAGCTGAAGACTGGGCTCAGCCGGACGGCAATCAGCCAGGCGGAGACCAGCCGATCGATTCTGCTCTCCCGTGGCATACCGACGATTCCCCCACCCCAGCAGATGAAGAGGAACCGGAGGACGACCCTACGGAAGTTGCCGTTGTCTGGAATTCCCAGTATTCCCAAGAACAGCAGTCTCTACTGGAAGACCCAGACTCCCAAGATTCACCGCCCCGGTACGGTGGCGAGCCAGAGAATACGAGGCCGGATTACCGGGGGCAGAATGTAAATCAGCCAGGTCCGGCCAGCGCGGGGGCTTTTAACCAGGGGAAGAGTTCAGCAGTTTCCTCCCTGGAGGAGCAACCTGCCGAACCCGCCGGTAAGAGCGAAGCTGATTCCGCCTTTTCGCCGCCGGCACTTCCTGACGGGGACCCAGTCCCGCCGGACGAGCGGCCGAACGAGCCGAACGATGAGCTGTACGAAGGTACGGTGCGGCTGACGGTCACGTCCTCCGGTCCGGTCAAGAACCTGCTTAATTTTGTAGGAGAGCTGCGTCAGAACACCCAACTCCGGCTGCTCCGGCTGGTAGCCAGCCAGCGGAGCGAATCGATGGACATTTGGCTGGGGCTAAGGGAGCCGCTGCATTTGATAACAATCCTCGGGGATATTCCGGGGGTTAGCCAGGTCGCCGCCCTCCCTGATCCAGGTGGGGATGAAGAAGAGCGACGAGTGACTGTCGCCGTCGGCCAATGACGCCCGGCGGACCAAGAGGTTTGGGAACAAAATAGCGCCGATACCGGAGCCACCGAGAATTGGTACAGCGAAAAGGTACAGCAGAATTAGTAAAGCAATATTAGGAGTCCTATGAGCACGGAAAATCTCGAACACTCATCCCAATCCGGCGTCGCAACCCTGCCACCGGAGGCCCCCGGGCCCACCAGAGAGGAATCCAGCGGAGAAGAACCCACGCATTCGGAGCCTCATCGCAGCAGTTCGCCGGCGTCTCTCGCTGCCATGCTGGTGGAGGCGGGTATCCTTTCTCCAGACCAGGTTGCCAAGGTACAGGAGATAGCCCGCCGCGAGCGTCAGTCTTTGGGCCGCATTTTGGTCAGAGACGGTCTAGTGCTCTCACGAGACATGGCAACTCTCATCGCCCTGTATCTGGGGCTAACCATGGTGGATTTGCGCAGTGAGACCATTGATCCCAAGGCCATCGCCCTGGTTCCCGAAGAACTGGCGCGGAAGCACCTGGTGCTGGCGACGAAACAGCATGAAGGCCACCTCTCGGTAGCCATGACCGACCCCACGGACCTTCAGCTGATACAGGACCTGGCGGCACGCACCGGTTACATCATCGACCCGGTTATCGCCACCGCAGACGACATACTGGAGCAGATCGACCTTTCCTACCGGCTGACCCAATCCCTTAACGTAGACACCCTGCCGGAGGAGGAAGGGCCCGGCGACGAACGGGTCACCGCCAAGCGCCTTCGCGACGCATTGCCAACCCAGGTGATCAGCCTTCTTTTGAGCCAGGCGCTCCAAGACCGAGCTTCCGACATCCACGTGGAGCCCACGGAAACCCTGCTCCGCATTAGATTTCGCATCGACGGGATCTTGCACGAGATTATGGAACTACCCATGGAGATGCACCCGGCGCTGATCTCCCGACTCAAGATCATGTCTGGCATGAACATCGCGGAACGCCGCCGCCCCCAGGACGGCCAGCTGAACTTTGAAGCGCAAAACCGCACGGTGGACGTTCGGGTGGCGGTCAGCAACACCGCCACCGGCGAGATGTGCGTGCTGCGGCTTTTGGACAACAAGAAATTCACGCTGCTCAGTCTGGACCAACTGGGGTTCGGCGGAGATGCGTTGGACAGCTACCGCCGCCTTCTGCAGCTGCCCTACGGAATGGTTGTGATTTGCGGTCCTACCGGTTCCGGCAAGAGCACCACCTTGTACGCCTCCGTGCTGCAGATGGACCGCTCGGAAAAGAAGGTGATCTCCATTGAGGACCCGGTGGAGTACCGCATCAACGACGCCAGCCAGATGCAAGTAAACCACGAAGCGGGGATTTCCTTTGCCACCGCCCTTCGCAGCATCTTGCGGCTGGACCCGGACGTGATTCTGGTCGGTGAGATTCGAGACCAGGAAACCGCCGGTATCGCCACCCAGGCGGCCCTCACCGGTCACCTGGTGCTTACTTCCTTGCACGCCAACGATTCGGTTTCGGGGTTGCTCCGGCTCAGAGACCTGGGGGTGCCGCCCTATCTGATCGCCTCTTCCCTGGGTGGCCTGGTCGCTCAGCGAATGGTTCGCCTCGCTTGCAGCAACTGCAAGGAGATGAGCCGTCGCCCGCTGGCCGAGCAGCAAGCCTACACCGCCGAAATCGGCGAAGCCCAGGAACGGTTCATGTATGGCACCGGCTGCAACATCTGCGCCCAAACCGGTTATCACGGTCGCATGGGTGTATTCGAAATCATGACTATGTCGGATACGATACGTCAGCTCTTTTTAGAAGAGGCCCCCCGCCATCGCCTCTGGGAGCAGGCTGTTTTGGAAGGGACCAAGTCCCTGAAACATGATGGAATGCTCAAAGTCAAAGAGGGCAAAACCACTCCCTACGAAGTTATGCGAGTCCTGTTCAGTCTGGAATAGCAGGTGCGCCAATGCAATACAAATACGTAGGCTACACTCTACAAGACGGCATAATTAAGGGCCGGGTCAAGGCCGATAACCAGGCGGAAGCCTGCGGGGAGATCGCCGACTTCGGGTACAAGCTGCTGGAGGTAAGCCGATGCCGGCAGCTTCCCGGAATGGAGCAGCTTTTCCCCAGCCTTTTCCGCGTCGGTGGCAAAGACCTGGTCCGTTTTACCCAGCAGCTGGCCACAATGGTTAGAGGCGGCGGGAGTCTCCAACGGGCTATGGAACTTCTCCAGGCAGAAAGCCACAATCGAATAATGCGGGGCATTCTTTCGTCCATCATCAAGACTCTTGACCAGGGAGGCAGTCTCTCTTCCGGCATGGCCCAGCACCCAAACGTGTTCGGCCCCCGGTATGTCAGCGTTGTGGGAGCCGGTGAGCACACCGGACGACTGGCTCCGGCCTTGGACCAGCTGGCCGCCACCCTGGAGAGGGAACAGGACGCCAAGCAAAAGGTCAAGCAGACGATGATGATGCCCATGTTCACCATCGGCGCCGCTGCGATAATGCTAATCCTGATGTTGACCGTATTGATGCCGCCCTTGCTCTCAACCTTCGAGAGGATGGGCAACGACATTCCTTTGATTACCCGCATCGCCATGGGAACGATGAATATCGCCACTGAAAACCTGAAAACAGCGGCTTTCGTCATTGTCGGCGTGTTTGTCCTCCTGCTCCTGGCGAAACGGGTCAAGTCCATAAAATATGGCTTGAACTTGCTACAGGTAAAGACCCCTATTTTGGGACAACTGATCCTGGCGAATGAGCTATCCCAGTTTTCTCGCACCATAGGAATGCTCCTGCATTCGGGCATACCCCTGGCTACCGCGCTGCCCCTGGCTATAACCGGCTGCAAGAACCTGACTCTGCGGGAGGCTTTCCTCGCCGGCGAGGAAAGCCTGGTAAGCGGACACGGATTATCCGAGGCTCTTAAAGACTTCCCGATTCTGCCCCGGATGTGGGTGGAGTTGGTGGTCATTGGCGAGGAGAGTAACTCCTTGGACCAAACCATGAGCGACCTGGCCGACGCCTACCAGAAAGAGCTAGAGAACCGCCTGGGCAGCCTGCTGGCCCTGCTGGAGCCTCTGTCCACTTTAGCGGTCGGGGGCATAGTCCTTTTCATTGCTCTGTCCATGTTCTTACCCATTTACTCTGGCTTGAACAGCGCAGCTCCATAACAAATATAGAAAAACAAGAGGACTATTTTGCCTAAGAATACACAAGACCTACGATATCTTCTCTCGGGCTTAAAGGTTTGGGGTGTGGTAGCGGTGCTGTCTGCGCTGGTTATCACCGGATTTTACGGCTTACAAGGCTACCGGTATTGGAATGCCTGGAGCGGCGAAAAATCCATGGCCAAAGAAGTCCAACGGATCAACACCAAGCTGTCTCGGGAAATTCCCGAAGTCGCTTCCACGGAAACTAACCGAGTAAGGCAAGAAGAGCGACTGGAAGATATGCAGTCCTCCTATTTTCAATCCAGCGTGGGGGACATCATGAAAACCGTGTCCGCCGCCGCCCGGAAAACTAACGTTGAGCTGTCCTCCCTGTCCGCCGGCGATCCCATCTATGAGCCGGTGGGGGGCCTGGAATATAAGGTGCAAGGCCTCACCGTTACCGCGGAAGCGCCGACCCAGAACCTGTACCAATTCATCGAACGGCTATCCAACAGCATGCCCGTGATGGAAGTAGCCGCGATTACCATTGGCAACCCCGGGGAAAAGGCCACCGCTCAGATGCAGCTGGCATTCTACCTTTCGCCTCGTCTCGTCACGGAAGAAGAGGGAGCTGATTAATGAATACTCCATTCAGAAAAAATACAAAAGCCGCCAACCGGAATGAAAACCAGCCCTCGCCTGGCGCAGCAGCCTCGACTTCAGAACGGGACTCGGCAAGTTCGACCGAAGAGGTTTCCGGGCTTTCATTTACCAACAACTCCGGAAACAACCCCGAACATGGTTCCGGCAAGAGGAAGCTGATGCCCAAGTTGCCCCGGGTCAGTTTTTCCTCCATGTACCGGACGGTAACCCTGAGCGTGGAGAAGGATGTGATTCGGGTAGCGGTGTTCAAAGGCAATAAAATTACCGCTTGGGGCACCGCACCCCTTAGCTGGGCTCCTGGGGAGTTGGAAGCTGCCAACCATCCCGAGCCCGAAAATGAAAAGCCGCCACTCCACGCATTGCTGGAGGAGCTGGGTATTCGAACCGGGGGACGTCTGCGGGGATTGCTGGACCAGGCAGGGATCCGACGGGGCCGGGTGGTGATGGACTTCAGTCTATACACCACTTTGATGCGCCACCTACAAGTGCCCAAGGTAACTGGGCGTTATCTGGAGCCCATGATCGTATCCGAGGTTCTGGATGCGATTCCTTTCGAAAGGAAAGAGGTAGACATCTCCTGGCGTCTGGTGAAGGGACAGGACGAGCAATCGGTGTTCGCCGTAACCTTACCCAAAGATCGAGTCGACACTCAAGTGCGCCTGGTAAGGGACAGTGGCCTGTTTCCGGCTGCAGCCTATTCCAAAGCCAACGTGCTGGCACTCGCCGCGGGAATCCCCAACGCCATAGTAGTGCACCTGGAGCAGACTCAGACGGCCATAGTTCTGGTGAGCAACGGAGACCCCCAGGTAGTTCACCAGCTGGACTTCGCCGAGAGCAGTAGCGGCCCGGAAGAGCAAGGCGAGTCCATCGCCCGGGCCGTGGACCAAGTGGCAGGATACCATCAGAGCTTCGACCCGCGCGTGCGGAGCGCTCAGTTACCGGTGATCCTAACCGGCGAGAATTCGGCCGAGTCCAACCCGGTGGTTCAAAATCTGAGGAAGAGCTTGGATTGGGAGGTTCGCGCCTTCACGCCCCCGATAGAATGCCCAGAGGGGTTCCCCATAGAGCAATATGCCACCAATGTAGGGCTTCTGCTGGCGGACCGGGTTCAGCCTCAGGAACGAAAGAATGACCGGAAACAGAAGGCTCCGACGCTGGATCTTCTACCAAAGCGGCATCGGCCTACTCCACTGCCCACCCTCCAAGCGGCGGTCTTCGTTACC
>JADFQT010000120.1 GCA_022561675.1 Chloroflexota bacterium | reverse complement strand
GGGAGCCCGACGTTTTTTGCCAAGTGGCTATAATTTTAAAATTTGGGATTGCCAAAGATCGCGCACGGTTCAGATGGCGATGATTAATAGTTTTCGAAGAAGGTTTCTTGTGTTGTACCCGAAGTTATCTGTGGGAGAGCGCGAGAAACTTATTTTTAAATTTGCTGCCCGTCCGCTTAAACATATTACCCGGCTTGATACGCACCGAAATGGCGGCGCGGTTGACTTAACCGTTGTGGATCGTAAAGGTAATGAATTGTATATGGGCACTGATCACGATGATGTAACTTCGAGAGCCGCAATGGCACACTTTGAGCGAAAAAAGCGCTTGACCATGTCAGAGCGGGAAGCTAAAAAGAATCGCCGACTACTTAGGCGCGCAATGATGAAAGCAGGGTTTGAAAATTACGCTCCTGAATGGTGGCATTGGAGCTTCAATGTGCCCAGTGCTTAAGTGTGGAGCATGATGGACTTCTAAAACTTCCATGAATCATAATTCCCAACCATCTATCATTATCAGGCGGGGTCCCGAAGCATTTATTAAAATGCTTCTTGCCGTAGAGTTTGCCGCACTTGCCTTGTTTCTTCTGGCCAAACCTCTTGCGTTCTACAAGGAACTATATAATCAATATGTATATCAACGCCTTATTCCCTATGAGTACGATTTTGCGTTCACTATTTTAGTTGGTGTATTTGAAGTAATGGTCACTCTATACCTTTTCGGGCGCTGGTATAAAGAGACCTATCGGATAGACGCAGAAAGCATACGACATCGTCATGGTGTTTTTGTACGACGGGAGACCGTATTGCATCTTGCCGATATTCAGTCGGTGAGTTTTAGTCAGGGGCCACTGGGTAAATTACGGGGATATGGAACCATCACTTTGCATCTGAAAGATTCAGAAAAAACCGTTAAACTTAAGGACATTGCTAATCCAAAAAGAAGCATGGAGGCGATTATGAAAAAGAAGGGAGTGGGTACCGCTGGGATTTCGCATAACACCCCTGTGTATGCGGGAATTGAGCGCATTCTCGCCGGCCACGAGCACGAAATTACCGAGTTTAAATCTTCCCTTCGCTGGGATATACGTCTAAAGCGGGTGAACAGGGAATTAGAGAAGGCCATTATGAAAACGGTGGCTGCGTTTTTGAATTCCGAAGGCGGATACCTTGTTCTTGGAGTGGATGATGGCGGATCAGTGGTCGGCCTTGCTCATGACTATAAAACACTACCTCGGAAGAATGCTGATGGATTTGAGAATCACTTCACGCAAGTTTTTAATAGCATGATCGGTCCCGAGTTTCGGCAGCTTGTCCGATTACACTTTCACTCCTACAAAGAAGGGGAGCTTTGCGGTCGACAGGTTTGACTGTATACTGGGGCACGGCCTTTCTCCTGGGGCTTCCAGGGACCTTCTGGCGACCCTCCGGCCACCTGCCAGCCCCAAAGCAAATAGCATTCAACCCATTAGATTAAATGGGAGTGACTGAATGGATTTTAAAATTGCCGTTTTGGGCGGGGACGGCATCGGTCCGGAGGTAACCGCTGAAGGGGTCAAGATACTTGAGGCGGTTGGCCGCGTTTTCGGTCACGGGTTCAGCCTGGAAACCGGTGATGTGGGCGGAATCTCCATAGACAAACACGGCACTCCCTTGCTTCCCGAGGTGGCGGAACTGGCCGGCTCCGCAGACGCCGTGCTGTTCGGAGCGGTCGGTGGACCCAGATGGGACGACCCGGCGGCACCGATGCACCCGGAAGACGGTCTACTACAGCTGCGAGCCCACTTGGGCGTTTTCGCCAACATTCGTCCGGTAAAAGTATATCCCATGCTCATCGAATCCAGCGTGTTGAAGCCGGAGGTTTTGGAGGGAGTGGACATGGTGGTGGTGCGGGAGTTGACCGGGGGATTGTACTACGCCCAGCCCAAAGGGCGGAGTGAGACTCCCCAGGGTTGGACCGCCGTGGATACGATGCGCTACAGCGAAGGGGAAATCGAGCGGGTGCTGCGGGTGGGTTTTGAGCTGGCCCGGGGCAGGCGGAAAAAACTGACGTCGGTGGATAAAGCCAATGTTCTGGAGTGCTCCCGGCTGTGGCGGCAAACGGCCACCCGTCTGGGGGGGGAGTACCCCGACGTTGAGCTGGAGCATGTGTTGGTAGATGCCTGCGCCATGCAGCTGATCCAGCGACCCTCACGGTTCGATGTGATAGTTTCGGAGAACACTTTCGGCGATATTTTGACCGATGAGGCGGCGGTGTTGGCCGCCTCCATGGGATTATTGCCCTCGGCCAGCCTATCCGACGTGCCGGTGGCCGGCCGGCGTACTACGGGCTTTTACGAGCCGATCCACGGTACCGCGCCCGACATCGCGGGTCAGGGCATCGCCAATCCCACCGGGTCCATCCTTAGCGTGGCCCTGATGTTGCGTTACTCCCTGGGCCTGACCGAAGAGGCCGTCAGCATAGAGAGGGCGGTGGAGCAGGTGCTGGATGCCGGTGCGCGCACTCCGGATATTTTTGCCGAGGGCGCCCAGCAGGTCAGCACGGCCGAAATGGGCGACCGGGTGGTTTCGGCCCTGGAATAAGTAATTATCTCAAAATGTCACCGCGAGCCCTTCGGAATGACATGGGTCGTTTTGAGATAGTTACTAACGGGTTGGCCGCCGGACTTTCTTTCCTAGCTCTGGAATTCAACCTGGAATCCGCTGCAATAGAGATGGGTCTTACTGAGCCTTGAATCTTTTTCCAAACACAGTCGGAGGAGCTATCCTTTGGGAAAATCCCCCTGTATTCCCCTTTCAAAAAGGGGGACTGAGAGGGATTTGGATCTCCCAAGATTGGCAATCTCTTCGGGGGTCTTAAATGAGTGGAGACCTGGCGGTAGCCCTGGGCATCTTTTTGGCCAGCGCGGTGGTCGTGATTTATTTGGGAAACCAACTGGCCAAGTACGGTGATGCCCTGGCCACTCTCACCGGCTGGGGGAGGCTTTTCGTAGGGAGCATCCTGGTTGCCCTGGCCACCTCTCTGCCTGAGTTGTCCACCAATATCTCCGCCGTGCGTTTGGATCCGCCGAACCCGGAGCTTGCTTTGGGCAACGTGATGGGCGCAAACATGGTCAATATGTTCACGCTGGCCGTGGTTGCCCTCTTCTTTGGCGGCAAGCGATTCTTGCAGCAGGTGGCGCCGGAGCAGGGCTATTTGATCCTTCTGGCGGCCATTATGACCGGCCTAGGTATACTGTTCGCCGCGGTAAAAATGGACCTGTCCTTGTGGCAAATCGGCTTGTCTTCGGTGATTCTGCTGGTGGTATACATAGTGGGTATGCGGGTGGTGTACGTCAAGCGCCCCCAGGAAGCCGAAGGTGATGGCGCGGACAGTTCAGCGGGTATGTCCCTGAGGCGGGCCTGGGTCATGTTCGGTCTGATTTCCGCCGGGGTAGTAGTTGCCGGGTTTTTTCTGGCCTACAGCGTGGACCAGATTGCTACAATCACCGGCATAGCCTCCAGCACCCTGGGCATTCTGGCGGTTTCCCTGGTAACCACCATGCCGGAAGCCGCCGCAACCATCGCCGCCGCCAGGATGGGAGCCGCGGATCTGGGTGTTGGCAACCTATACGGAAGCTGCGTCTTCAACATCATCATCCTGTCCCTCGCCGACCCCTTTTACCGCCAGGGGATTCTGGTAAATCAGTCGGAGGCGGCCCATTTCGTGGCGGGAGGCATGGCGTTGCTTCTGATTTTGTTCGGGCTGGTCTTGATATTGGGGCGAAACCGGATGCATCGCTTCCTGGTGATGGCCGGATTGGCCTTGATGGCGGCCCTTTATCTGGCGGGGGCTGTGGTTGTCGCTACCCTGGGCGCTCCAGATGACGGGGCACTGTCCGAAGGATCAACCGTAGGGTCAGGCGAAGCCGCGGTGGGGAAGTCCGGGAATTCGCCTGTAGAAACCGCGGTAGAAACCTAGCTGGGGCCACCCGCCTTGCTTTAGCAGCCCCCCGTAAGGCCCTAATCAGGAAGGCCATTATTGGGGTTGTTCGACCAGTTCCCATGAGCAACTGCATTTGACCTCCACCTAGATTTCCGCCCCGGCATACCTGGCTATCTCTACGAAGCCCCCTTCCTCCTCCGACCAGGCGAAGTGGGCCGCTTCCACGACCCGTCGCCCATCTATGCCGATGACCACTTGCTGGACGGGATAGGCGGGCTCATCTCCCCAGGGGCTGGTTGCCACCTGCCGGTCGGTCTCGGAGAGGTAGGCCCGGCCGTTGGGATGGGAATGATAGATTACTAGCGCCGGCTCTTCGGTGTCCAAGCTCCGGTTCAAGGCCAGCAGGTCCTCCCCGGACAGCACGTAGGCGGCCTCGGCGGTGCGCTCAGCGACGGTAGGATGATTTCCCGAGGCCTGGTCGTTGATACAGCTGCGGACCAGGCTCACCCTGGCGCCGCCCCTGGCGCCGGACAGCCAGCCGCAGCATTCGGCGGGGAAGGAGTTGCGGGCTTCCCGGTAGATTTCCTCCAGGATATCAGTCCCGATTTCTACTGGTGCGGGCAGGTCTGGCATAGCAATGCCCCCTCAATTCAGTTCGGTACAACTTCCGCGACGACTGTTCGACACCCCCAAGAAATCCATTATCAAATGCATTCCGTATAGACATAAAGAATATCATCTCGATGGCAGGGTGTCCGGTTGATGGATGCATCCCGCATCCAGGACCGGCATCTAAGTAATATTCCAACCATAAGGTTTACGGAATCCGGTCAGAAATGGACCGGTAAAAAAGACAAGGAAGGCAAGGTGTTTTACTTCAAAGGGTGCCCCAGATGCAAAGGCGATGTCTATGTGGAGAAGGATTCTTACGGGACCTACCGAAAGTGCCTCCAATGCGGCCGCACGCAGGATTTAGTGTTGCGCCCGGGAGTTATCCGACGCAAAGACAGCAAGCTGGCTGCCTGACGGTACTCGGACGAATAAAGGGGATGGAAAGAGCCCATCTAAACCCGGCGGCCCGGGTTAACGGTGTGCTGAGTCCAAGCGTCATTTCCCTTTCGCGGCGACGAACTCAGCGAATCGGTGCACCGCCTCCTCTTGCTCTCTGGCCTGGATCGATCCCGGCCTCAGCAGCCGAATATAGTCAATAGCGGCTTGGGGCTCGTATCCCGAGTTGACGAAGTAGCAGGCCAGCACGGTACCGGTACGTCCGATACCGGCGGCGCAGGTGACGACTATGGGATGCTCCCAGTTCTCTATCTCGTCCTCAATGAACTTCACCATGCGCTGGATCTGCTCCATGTCTGGAGCGCCAAAGTCCCGCACCGGCTCGTAGAGCTCCTCAAAGCCCCAGGGGTCGGTGGAGATAGTCTGCTCCTCCATCCGGATAACCGCCTGGATCTCCTGCAGCTTTAAGAAGGTAATGTCCCGGTTTGTGGTTGGCCCGGCCGCACCAGCCAGCGTTCCCTCAATAATCCAACTGAAGTTCATGTAAGCCAAAGCTCTTACTCCGCTATCAAGACCAGTCCCGGGGCTTTTGCCTTCTGTGCCAGGCAGTTCCCGAAACCGAGGACTCTCAAAACCAAAGCTAAGGTGGGACCCGCATGCTTATATACCCAAGTTCTGCGGGTTTCACCGGGCCATTAGTTTAGGAAAGGTACTGGGCATGGGGTACAGGCGCCGATTCAGCTTCGAATCAGCTTCATTATACTGGCGAGAGAAATAGTTGGCCAGCAGGCGGGCTACCCGCCCAACAGATTGAGACACTGGTTTACCTCTTCTTGAGACATGGATTCTACCGCCAGAGTCTTGTCGCGGCTGGACGCGCCTTTGACCAGGCGTATCGCGCTTTTGGGTACGCCGAGAGCCTGGGCGAGCAACGCGATGGCCGCTGCATTAGCATGCCCATCTACCGGCGGAGCGGTCACTCGAATTCGCAGGACGCCGGCCCGCACCCCGGAAATGGTATTCCGAGAAGCTCGGGGTTGAACCCTAATCTCTATACGGGCTCCCGCCGCCATCCAATCCCCCGCTCTCCAGCTTTGATCTACCCTTCGTGGTAAATCGCCGGCGTATGCCGCCGGGAGGCTGATAACCCCCTTGACCCGGTGCTAATGGCTTCCGAAATGCCCCTCTCATCTCCATTCTGATATAGTAGCGTCACATCTATAGTAACGTCACATCCGGGTCGCCTGGGGGCCATTTGGAGTATAGCAACATAATCCTGGAAAAGCAGAATTCCGTGGCGACTCTGCGTTTGAATCGGCCCGATGTCCTGAACGCTTTGAGCCCGGAGTTGCTGGAGGAGTTCTTGGCCGCCACCCGGCGGGTGGCCGAGGACCAGGGGATGAAAGCCCTGGTGATCCGGGGGGAGGGTCGAGCGTTTTGCGCCGGAGCCGACCTGTTGTACCTGGAATCGATGTTGGATGACCTGTCCCAGATGCCGGACTACGTGCGACTACTGAACCAATGTTTTTGCCAGTTGGAGGCCTTACCCGTACCGACGCTGGCGCTGGTACAGGGGTTCGCCCTGGCCGGTGGGCTGGAACTGATGATGGCTTGCGACATGGCCATCGTCGCCGAGGACGCCCGGATAGGCGACCAGCACGCCAACTTTGGACTTATGCCCGGTGGAGGATCCACCCAGCGGTTGCCACGGCGGGTTGGGCTCCAACGGGCCATGGACCTTCTGACCACCGGGCGGTGGATTTCCGGCGCCGAGGCGGCTGACTGGGGCCTGGCCCTCAGAGCCGTGCCTGCGGCTGAGCTGGACCGGGAGCTGGAAGCCATTCTGGAGGCGCTTCGGGGCAAAAGCCGCGCCGGCCTGGGTCTGATCAAATCGGTAACCCAGCAGGGACAGGGCCTCCCCCTGGTCGATGGAATAGCCCTCGAGAGCATGGCTTTCGTCCAGTTGTTCGCCACCTCCGACCACCCTCGGGAAGGTATCGCGGCATTTAAGGAAAAGCGTCAACCGTCATTTTAGGCGCCTTAGGCGGCGGTTGAGCTTGACCCGGAGTTATGTTCCCGCTATGTTGTTTATGCTGGGCAGGTTCCGGCTGGCCACCTGGCCCAGGACCCAAGGAAATCGCGCCAAAGGAACTCGGGACAAGCCCTCTTGAAGATAAAGAACATACTCAAAGCAAAAAGGACCATTTCCTGCGAGTTTTTCCCTCCGCGGGACGCCGAGGGAATTCCGGCGGTGCTCCGAGCTGTGGAGCGGGTACGCGGCTACAATCCGGATTTCGTCTCCGTAACCTACGGCGCCGGCGGCTCCACTCGGGCATTCACCGAAGAGATAACCACGACGTTGAAGCGCGAGACCGACCTGGAGGTAATGGCCCATTTGACCTGTGTGGCTCAAACCCGGGAAGAAGTACACGAGGTGTTGGAGCGGCTGGAAGAAGCGGGAATAGAGAATCTGATCGCGTTGAGAGGGGACCCGCCCAGCGGTCAGACCGATTTCATACCAGTAGAGGGAGGTTTTCAGTACGCCACTGAGCTGCTGCAGCATGTTCGGGATAACTTCGATTTTGGGTTGGCCGCCGCCTGCTATCCGGAGGGTCACACCGAATCTCCGGACCTGATGACGGATATCAAGTACGCCAAGCTGAAGGTAGACCGGGGAGCGGAGTTTCTGATTACCCAGCTGTTTTACGATAACCAGGACCTTTTCAGAATGGTGGAAC
>JADFQT010000119.1 GCA_022561675.1 Chloroflexota bacterium | reverse complement strand
GTTTATCCTGAGCCGAGCCGAAGGGCCCCTTCGGAATGACATGGGTCGTTTTGAGATAGATTCTAAATCGCCTAAGTTAATCCCGGCGCTCAGGTGAGGTTGGAATGCCCCAAACCTCCAGGTATCTGAGAAAGCTGTCCTGCCCATAGATCAACCCGCACCGGGATTAGAACAGATAGTATCGGGCAAGGAGGAAATCCTGAATCGGGTGGCTGTGTTGGTTGGGCTAGTCTCTCTGCTGGTCGCAATTGGGATTGCGTGTGGGACTCCTTCCACACCCACATCGGAGCTGCCGGTACTCTCGGCTGACCCAAGTCCGACTGATTTAGAGCCGACAGGCGCTGCCAAATCCACCGATGCTCCACGTTCTACACCCGACGAACTCACGACGGACGAAGAGACAGTTATCAGGGGAATGATCACGGAAAATTATTTGGGCTGTACCTTGGATCTACCTTGCTTCCTTCGTCTCCAGGACAACGGCCAAGAAATAGTAGTCATTTATCATTTTGGGGAGTATCCACGTTGCCTTAACGAGGAAGCCGTCGATTTCGGCCTAGAAACAACGGTGGGTGACGAAGTCGAGGTATTCGGAAAGGTTACAGCTAGCGACGAGATCTCAACTTGTGATTCAAGAGATTACTACATTCGGAAAGAGCCCTGACCGCCATCTTTAACTCAGCCTGTATTACCCATTTGGTTTAGACAAGGGATGCTCCACTCCGCCGTCGGGGGCCTTGGCCAGGGTTAAAAACTCCCCGGTGTCTCCCTGCTGCTGCATGCTAGCCCGGATGGTTTTAGATCGCTTTGGCGGCTTGATTTTTAAACGTGCGGTAATTGTGATAATTGCCAGGGACACTGTGATGGAATGGTGAGGTGCAATTGATACACCTATTAGGGAGTCCCTTCCCAAGGGGTTGGAACTCTCACAAAAATACCAGGGCAAAAATATCAGGCGCCCAACTGCCGCCTGTGGAATGGGGAGCCGTCCATGGATACAGCCGTCCGGGTTACCAATTGGAGGGCGATAGAAGCCCTGCGCGCCGGTGTGCCTAATCGCGACGCCGTACGGGCGCTGGGCAGCTCCCAGCCCGCGGTGGAGGATCGATTCGAAGAGACGCTGACGGCGGTAAGGCAGGGCTTCGAGACCGGCAAAGGGGCTGAAGGCGTACTCTTTGCCGGTGATTTCGGTTCGGGGAAATCCCATTTGCTGGAATATCTGCAGCATGTCGCTCTGGAGAATGGATTTGTCTGCAGCAAGGTCGTCATTAGCCGAGAGACCCCTCTTTATGATGCAGGAAGGATTTATGAGGCGGCCATTCAGTCGGCCAAAGTGCCAGAATGGTCGGGTAACATCCTGAGTGCTATCGCCAAGAATCTGGAATTCGATTCCCCGGAGTACGATGATTTTGAGCGGTGGGCCTTTGATCGGAACACCTCCCCAAATTCCAGGTTCGCCGCCTCCCTGTACATTTTCCAGCAAGGCGCCGGAGGGCGCTACCCGGAGATTTCCGACCGGATCCTCCAGTTTTGGGGCGGTGTGAAAGCTCCGGATAGGGAAATGATGGCCTGGCTAAAGGAGTTAGGGGAGGAAACCACATTCAAGTTCGATAAAGCGACCAATCGGGATTTAGTATGGCAGCGCTATGAATTCATGTCTCAACTAGTTGTAGCAGCCGGATACGCCGGTTGGATTTTGCTGATTGACGAAGTTGAGCTGATGGGGAGGTATTCTCTGGGACAGCGGGCCAAATCTTACGGAGAAATGGCCAAGCTGCTGGGAATTCTGGATGAGCCTTCCATTCCTGGCTTGGGCACGGTGTGCGCTATAACTTCCGCCTACCAGCTGGAGGTTATGGACTACCGGAGAGATGACGAAAGGATATCCGCCAAGCTCAGGTCCACCGGCGACCGGGGGGATTGGCTTCTGGCGGGCCAGGCCGACCGAGGCATGCAGAAGATTCGCCAAATCCCCCAGGACAACATGATTCTCGAGGAAACCATCGACCTGGCTGAGATTTATGGGGATTGCCAGAATATTTACTCCCAAGCCTACGGCTGGCAAGCGCCGTCCGATTTCAAATCCAACGAAACTTGGCGCATCCGGCAGCACATCAAGCACTGGATCAACTCCTGGGATCTGGCAAGATTGTTCCCCGAGCATGAATCCGAGCTGCAGGTCACTACATTGGAGCCCAGCTACGCAAAAGGCTCGGTCGAAGAGCAAGAGCCGGTGGCGAAGGTTAACAGCTGCGTGGTTGAGGGCGCCCGTCCTCGATTTGCCGTGTTTGGCGGGCAGGATACCTACAAAGACCGAATATTCGCGCCCGACCGGAGGATAACCCAGCTTTCGGGTTGGTCTATACCGGCGATTGAATGGCGGTGGTGCGTGCCGGGCTTCGACATGCCCTGGCAGTGGGCTGACGAGCAGAAACTACGTCAGCAGCCACTAGTGTGGGAATTTGATAAGGAGGAGGTCGGAGTCTCTGGCGGCAAGTGGGAGCACTTGGAGGAAGACCAGCTGGGCATTGAGCTTCGGTTTCAGCTGAACGGGGATTGGCTGCGGGAACTCCACCGCTTCCCGCTGACTCGGCAGCTATTGGTCGGCGGCAAAGATTTCTGGAAGATAGGGCAGGAAATTTTGCCCCCGGTTACTTACCGGGATCTTTAGGCCGGGATCTTTAAGGCACCCGCGGGAACAGAGGTTACGAATATCACTTCGCGCTGCTCCAGCCAGCGGTGCCCAAGAACTTCCGTTGGAGCGGGCGATGGGAGTCGAACCCACGACTTTTTGCTTGGGAAGCAAACACTCTACCACTGAGTTACGCCCGCGCCTGGAATTTGATGGTAAATCCGGCGACCTCCCGCTGTCAACGCCCTGGGTCCTCCTGAGTCACCTTCAGTCCACCAATGCAGTAGCGGGCCAGTCGTTTTCAGTCAAGGGTCCCGGCCCAATGGTTCCGGGTTGTATTGCTACAGCTTCCTCCTGAACCCGGCGGGTTGGTTCACTGAAATTTCAGCTGAATGTTTACCAGGCCGGTTCCCCGATGCTATCGCGGGGCTTTGGACCAAGTATCGCCCCACGCTACATCAGGCATATTGCGCTGTCTCCGAACCTCGTTGATGGTCAGCACCCCCCGGTCCAAAAGCTGAACTTCCCGCTGAACCCGCCGGTTCTCGTCCTCCTGCAATGCCTCTATAGCGCTGAGGTCGAACTCCAGGGTGAGCTCCGGGTAGCCCAGCCGGGGCAGGAGGTTGAGGGACAGCTGCTCTTCCATGAAACGCAGCTCCGGTACTATCGTGTTCCGCCAAAAAATGCGCTCCGCCGCGTTTACATTGGCGAAGGTAGCTCGCTCCAGGTCGGACAGCAGCGGCTTGGGCACTCCGTACACTCGACTGACCTCCTCCAGGCTCCAGCGCAGGCCGGCCATAAAGTCCATGTCTTTGTGACTTAGTCCCAGGGTCTTGATGTCCCGGATGAAGTTGGCGATGGCCGGGCGGTGGGCGTTGCCGGGACCTTGATAGCGAGCTTCCCAACGATTATAAAAATCCTCTACTTCCGCATCGGTCATGTCATCGTTGGTGAGCAACACGAAGTCGGGTTGGGCGGAGTTTCTCAGAAAATTACGGTTGAACTTCAGGCCATCGATGCCCATGTCCACCGAAAGTCTGGCAGGTGCCAGAGGCGAAAGCCCGGCGTACTCCTCCAGCGGGTTGAAGTAACGAAGCCAGATTACCTCCTCGGGTGTATAGGGAACGGGCCCGCTCTGCCCCTGATATACGAATCCTCGGATGTGACGCTTACGGTCGGGCAGAATGCTGACCCGGTCGGGGCGCAAGGGCCAGATCTCCCTGACTCCCTCCTCATCTCGATCCAAAGCCCAGAAGGCAGAACCCCACAGATTGAGGTAGATCTCCGTAGCCCGCCAGAGGTCTCCTCGGGTGTACCAGCGGTTGGCCCGGTTTAGCAACTGTTGGGCCGGATGAGTCTCTTCCACCGGAACCTTCCCGCCGGAAGAATCGGGGCGGAACAGCCTGGCCGGAGGTCGGCTAACGGCATCTGCCCGAAGTTTGATGGCGGAATATACTGAAACCGAGGATGCGTAATAATTGCCGTACTCCGGGCGGGCCCAACCAGTGCCGCTGCCCATGATTTCCTGGAAGGGGTGTATATCCGAGGCTGCGGCTCGGTTGCTGCGCTGCTGGGTGGCTATCGAGTAGGTCTGCCGGGCGGTTTTTGTGGGCAAAGCCTGTCCGACTTTTTGTCCGACTTTCTCCCTCGACCGGCCAATAGCAGGGAGCCGGAGCCTACGGGACGCTCGCTTCAATGTTGACCCGATCCCGCTGTCGGTTGACCCGATGCCGCTGGCGTTGGTGGGACTGATCATCATTGACATCTCCTGTGCTCTACGGATGGGCCGGTAATGGGCATTTCTGTCCTGGGTTTTGGGCTTGCCGTCGGATTGTGTGTATCTTTTGACTTCAAGTCCACAGCCGGGCTCGGCTTGGTGGGTCGACAAAGGCCAGCATTAAAGCATCGGCCACGTCGGGCGACGCTTGACCCCGCTGGCGCATCGCCTCCTTGCTTTCCATGATTATTCGACCCTGACTGTCGTAGCTGTATCTCAGGGCGGCCAACTCGCCCATAAGGCGGCTGTCCGTGGGAATGCTGATCGTGCCGGTGGCGAACAGCTCCCGCAATCGCCAATAGCCCTCGGCGCGCAGGTTGGCGAACAGTTTGTCTTGGCGTGCCAAGCGGGCCACGTTGATGCCCTTGACCTGATATCCCTGCTCCCGCAGCCGGTCTACCACTCCGGCGCCCACACCTATCTCGTCAATGCACACCCGGTCGGGTTGGAATTCTTGAATCGCCGCAGCCACCCAGCCCGTCAGTTGCATGGTATCCAGTTTTTGAAAGGTCCTGATTTCCTCTACTCGCTGGCCCCTCCGCCGCAGGATGACGCTGCGGTCTGAGCCGAACCGGGCTACATCCACAGCCAGCACCAGCTCTTCACCATTTGCCGGGTCCGTGTTGGCATCTGTGGTGCGGTCGGAGCCGGACCGGGCTGCATCCACGGATGGCGCCAACTCTTCATTATCGTCTGGTGTTGATGCCGGGTCCGGGCTGGCGCTTTTGCTTTGGTCTGCCGCCGGCTCCACCAAGGACGATGGGTGATCACGTTTCCCGGCGGCTTCAATTTCGGACAACCGGATCAGCGCGTCTTCAGCCAGGTCAGGGAATTCGCCCAGCACCCGAGCCCGGTAAAGGGGGTTGTCCTCCCCCCAAATCTCCTTACGCTCCTTCACCCAGCGAGCGGTGGTGAGACCGGGAATCTGCACCTTCCCGGCCGTCACATTGGGACTGTCGAGTGCGGAGATGGTCACGTTGTAATAGAGATGACTCTCCTCGTGGAAAGCCCGGCGAAACACTCCGGTCACGGTGGTGGGATTCCCAATGAGCAAAAGCTTGCATTCAGCCGAGGTCATTACGCCCTCTATGGCCTCGTAAATCTCGTCACTGACACCTTCGGCTTCGTCTACCACGATAAGCATATTGGGACTGTGGAAACCTTGAAACTCGTCCGCGGTATCGGCGGAGAGGCCCATGGCATACCGATCCTCCGCCAACTCCCAGCGAGTAGCAATAAGTTTGCCGCCCAGGGTGTCCTTTGCCCGCCGGTGGAGCTGCCGGATTTGCCGCCACAGCACGTGCTGGACCTGGCGGAAGGTCGGCGCGGTGCTCAGCACGACGGCCGGGTCGTGACTGTAAAGAAACCAGAGCACCGCCACGCTGGCACAGAAACCCTTACCCAGGCCGTTGCCCGATTTAACGGCGACCCGCTGATTGCCCGGCAGCGCCGACAGCACCTCGCTCTGCTTGTGCCACAGGTCTACCCGCAGTATGTCCCGGGCAAACTCTTCTGGGGACAGCTTTCCGACAGGCAACTCTCCGGGCAAAGGGGGCATCTGGGGATTGGAAGTTTCGCCCGCTGTCATTTAGGATTGTCCCTTCTCAGCGGGCAGATGCCCCGGTTGGTCTCCAGAACCGGCGGGCTCTGGCTCCTCCTTTGGATCCTTCTCGGGCTCTTTAATCGAGGCTATAAATACTGATTCAACAGGAGGTTCTCGGCCAACCGGGGGCTCTTGGGGTTTTAGCGACGGGACCTGCTGCTGGATTGCCCCGGCTGGGGTGGATGGGCTGAATAGGAAGCCGCACTCCTGGCAACGGAAGACATCGTTGTCCCGGGAGAATTTTTTGTCCAAGCGTATTAACCTGGTGGAATCGCAACGACGGCAGCGCAAACGGAATCACCTCCGAATATAAGTGGGGGGCGGAAATAAATTAGAGACGGGCCGCTATTCAACGGGTCCGTCCCTGACCTAATTCACGCTATGCTTCGGGCACCGGAGGTGTCAATGTGGGCCGGTCAGGTGCGGGGGATTTGGGTCTTACAAGTTTAGAACTTTCGCCAAGGAACAGTAGGCGATAGCATCAGCAGAGGGAAAACGGTGTAGCCTCGGTTTGGACTCTGGCTGGAGAAAGGGGATCGGACTCGTAGGGGAAGAAGTGCAAAGCAATGGCCCTTCCGGAGATTCCTAAAAAGGAGCCGGAGAGGGCCCTAAACGCAACGACTGAAAGCCGTGGGGATTCATGGGAACCTAACCCGGCATTTCGGCTACCATAATGCTCCCTCCTTCGGGGAAAGGTAGCCGTTTTATTTCCTGAAAACCCGCTTCTTCCAGCCACGCCCGGCGTTCGCTTTCGGTCTTCGGACAGCCGTTATCGAAAGCGTTGATGAAAAATAGGCTGCTCTGCGCTATACCGGCTGGTGAAAATCGAGTGTCATCTATTGTTCCTTGGTCAGCAAGGTAGATTACCCCTCCTGGCTCAATGACCCGCCCCAGATTGACAATGGTCTGTCGAGCTTCCTCTTTGGAAAGCACTGGCAGAAAATTGCTCACCACTGCAACGTCGTAGGTGCCCACTATCGGCCCGCTAACAACGTTTCCGGCAAGGACCGTTACCCGGTCACCGGCGCCCGCTTCATCCACATATCTTTGGGTGGTTGGAGTAACCTCTGGCAGATCTATGACCGTCGCGTGGAGATTGGGACATTCTTTCGTCAGAGCCGCCGCTAGTCCTCCGGTGCCACCTGCTACGTCGAGCAATCGTCGGTGCTTGGTAAAGTCAAACAGTCCAGCCAAGCTGCGACCTTTTGATTGGGTTTGGGCAAAGAAGGACTTGTAGTGAATGTTCAACTGTTCTTCGGAAGCGTCGGTGTAATCTAGCTTCGCCTGAGCCGTGCCGGTTCGGACAGAATCTGCAGTTTTGAGTAATGCCTGCCAGCGCCCCTCAGCTGTACTGACGTACCCTTCCCCCAAATACCCAGGGCGGCCCTCGACTAAGAACTGTTCTGCTTCGGGAGAGTTGAAGAAGCGCCCATCTTCCACCAAAATCAGACCTGTAGGCACCAACGCGTACAAAAGCACCTCCAATTTACCTGCGTGGACGCCCAACTTATCCGCGGCTTCTTGGGCAGTGGCTGCTCCTTGATTTAAAGTCGTAAACACACCCAACTGAATTCCCGCGAGCAGAGCAAATGGCGGGTTAACGGCATCGCGAATACGCATGATTGCTTCGGGACGAATTGCTTGTTCCACGTTCCCATCTCCTATTGTTCCTATCCG
>JADFQT010000118.1 GCA_022561675.1 Chloroflexota bacterium | reverse complement strand
CACCCCCCCGAAATTGTGCACTCCCAGAGCGATCGCCCCGGCCAGCACGCCTCCCGAAAAGAAAAACACCACGATCAACGCCCAAACCAGCTCCGGCACCGCTCTGGTAAAGGTATAAATAAGCCGGACCAGATAGTAGACCAGGCTT
The DNA here is from genome assembly GCA_022561675.1 of Chloroflexota bacterium. Classification (GTDB taxonomy): domain Bacteria; phylum Chloroflexota; class Dehalococcoidia; order Lucifugimonadales; family UBA3495; genus JADFQT01. The sequence continues at coordinate 7,560 of JADFQT010000118.1, read as the reverse complement.
CCGAACCGTGAAGGCCGCCCACCCAATTCCCCATTGCTCACGTTGCGCGCCCCGGGCAGCAGGGTCAGCATCGCTCCCGCTCCGGCAATGCCGATGGCCAGCACGCTCATCGCCAGGGTCCTATAGGCCAAGCGGAACTTCTCGGCCCACTCTGAGCCCTGCAGATAGATCGGCGGCCGGTCCGATCCCAGGCCCAGCAACTGCCCCAAGAAGCTCCCGGCGTGGGACCAGGTTTGAGATTGGAAAAGGTCGCCCAGATTGCTGTCCCCGCCAAGTAGCAGAAATCCCCAGGAACCCGCCATCAGCAGCAGAGTCGCATATAGCGAAAATCGGACGAAGCTCATTGGGCCTTTTCTAAGCTAGTAGCAAGGTGAAACCCGAAGATTTTGAGTATATGACTGTGAGGGTCCCACCTGAACCTTGGTCTAGGTAGGACAGCGCGCAGGACAACTGACAGTCGCATCATGACGCCAGGCTCCGCCTGACCCGGCTGCTCCAGAGGTCGACAATCACGATCACCGCGACGAGAAACAGCAGCAGAGTCCATACCTGATCGAACAGCAGGTCTCGCAGGGAAAGCTGTAGCTGATATCCAAGCCCCTGAACTCCCACAAAGCTCAGGATGGCCGCCGAGCGGATGGCACATTCAAAGCGGTAAAAGGTATACCCCACCATATCCGGCAAGGACATGGGCACATACCCGTAAATTACCAACCGCCAGGGTGAGGCCCCAGCGGCCCGCAAAGCCCGCAACGGCTCTCGCGGCACGTCTTGCAGCAGCTCGGCGTAGATTCGCCCCAGAATGCCACCGTAGGGGAGTCCCAGGGCGAAAATAGCCGCCACCGGAGAGAGACCGATAGCTGCGACGAAGAGCACGGCCCATACCAACTCGTGAATCGAACGCAGGCCAGCCAGGAAAAGGCGGGTAACCCCGATGACGGGCAGGCGCAGGCGGGAGGAAGACGAAAAGATGGTGCCGGAAGCAATTACACCCAGGGGAAGTCCGATTATTAGGGCAAGGGTCAGCCCGGCGACGGCGTAGGCAATGGTTTGCCAGGTGGCCCGGAGAGCGGTGGATAGAAATGCCGGGGAAAGGTCGGGAGGAAACAGGGCGAGGCCAAATTTCAGCGCCACCCGGCCGCCTCCACCATGTACCAAAGGACCGCCCCAATCTACGCTGGTCAGGCTCCACAAGATAGCTCCCAGGAGCAGGAAGGACGGGAGATACCGGCTCTCAAGGAACTTCAGCGGCTGCCTCCTCTGCGTGGCGTTTCAAGTTGTAAAGTTGGTCCAGCAACGGCTCGGTGAGCCGCGCGGAGGGGATGTCGAACATCAGCCGTCCTTCCCGCAACCCCAGGACCCGTGAACAGTATTTCTTGATGAGGTAAGGAGAGTGGAGACTGACCACCAGGGTCCGGTTGGCCTGGCTAGTCAACTCCGTGAGCAGCCCGAGCATCTCCTCGGAGAGAGCTGGGTCCAAGGATGCCACCGGTTCATCCGCCAGCACTACCTTTGGGGATTGCACCATGAGGCGGGCTATGGCCACCCGTTGCTGCTCCCCGCCGGAAAGGTGGGAAGTGCGCTCGTTAATCTTGTCGCCAATGCCCATCTGCGCCAGGGCCGTCTCGGCCAGGTGCCTTTCTTGGGGCCAGACCAGGGAGGCGAGGGAACGCCACAAACTCCACTGACCCAGCCTTCCCGCCAGGACGTTATGCACCACCGGCAGATGGGGCACCAAGTCATATTGCTGATGCACCAGGCCCACCAGACGTGAAAGTTGCTTTCCCGGCGTTAATTTGGCCAGGGAATACCCGTCAATCGATAGCTCCCCTCGGTCCGGCTGGAGCAGCCCGGCCATCAGATATAGCAGGGTGGTCTTACCGCTGCCGCTGGGACCGGCCAGGGCGACTCGTTCGCCGGAATGTATGGCAACGCTCAGAGACTCCAGCGCCTGGGAGTTGGGGAAGCTCTTGCTGACCCCCTGGACGGAGAGAATCGGCCCCGACAACCCGTCTTCGCCCGTCACCGGATCATCTCCAAATCCCGGGCCACCGCTTCCAATTCCCGGTAATTCCGGTTGTCGGTGGTAACGAATCTCTCCGTACTGAATAAATCTAGAATCTCCCGGTGTTCTTCTTGGTTCAGACGCAGCAACGCCCGCTGCACTCGCCCGGTGAAGCCATCTCCGTAAATCCGGTCCAGGTCCCCACTGACCGTCCAGCTGTAATCGAAATATGCCGGGGTGGTGTAAAATTCCCGGACTTGGCTTGGGTCCACGCGCCCCTCTCGAACAGCCCGCTCCCAAACGTCCTCGTTCAGGACTCCTACATCGAAGGCGCCGCTCTCCACCAGCTGCCAGGTCAGGTCATGGGATCCGGCAAAGTTGGGCAGGCTGCGAAAATCTGTATCCGGGTCAATCCCAGCCTGAAGCAGGAAATGGCGGGGCATCAGATGACCCGAGGTAGAGCTCTCGCTGCCAAAGGTCAGGGTTCGATGACTGGCTTGGGCCTTCAAGTCCTCCAGAGAGTCAATCGCCAGGTCGGTCCGGACGATAAACCGGGAGTGGAACTGGGCGTCATGCTCGCGCTGGACAATGGCCTGGGCCCCGGGGTCTTGAAGCCGCGCCTGAACTCCGGTGAATCCCCCGAAAAAGGCCAGTTGCAACTCTCCCTGGCCAAAGGCGGTAACGACCGCGGCGTAATCCAAGCTGGGAACGTACGCCACCTCTACGCCCAGCTCTCGAGACAAATAGTCGGTGAACTCTTGATAGCGGCGGGCTAGCCGGGCCGCGTCCTGGTCGGGAATACCACCCACCTTCAATACCGGCAGCTCGCCGGCTTCAACATCTGCCTTACAGCTGAGCAGGGCCGGCAGCAGGAGCAGCAGAAAGGCCGGTAGGAGAAGGCGCCACGCATGGGGGAAAGGACCTGCCAAAGTACCCGCCAAAGAAAAACCTCCTGCCAAACAATTCCCGAGCTTCAGGCTCAGGTCACGCCCCGAAAGATGGGGTAGTCCAACGGATTACCTGGGGCGTGGACGGCGGGAGGTTTGCGGGAGTTTTAGATGAAGCCTCACCAACTACTTGGTCGTGGTGAAGCTCCTATGCAGCTAAACGCAGGCCAGTCCAGGCCCAACTGGCCCGGACTCAAGTGAAGCCGGATATGCAGATGGTGCTAGCGGTTGGATAAGTAACCGAGGTTGGATATTGGTACGGCATAGAGCGAGTCTAATAACAGATACAAGTTTTGTCAACGTGGAGTAATACTCAGCCAAGGTCTCTCGGTTCTCCTTATTGTCATTGCGAGCGAAGCGAAGCAATCTCTCCCTCGCTCATCAGATTGCTTCGGGCCTATGGCCCTCGCAATGACAATCGAAAGGCCCTGAAAACGCAGTCTTCCGGTATTCCGTAGGTGCGCGCAGCCGAGCGCCCCTATGGAATCACCCACATTTTACGGCTGCCGATGTCCGCCATCCCTACGTGGTAGAATGGGCTTCGCTCGTCAAGACCTCCGCATAAGAGTTAGGTGAAGGCACCATGACCCAATCCCTCATAACCGAAGATGTAAGGGCCCTCATTGGGCAGGAATTCCCCCCGGAGCGCAACCGGTTCGCCATTAGCGAGGAGATGTCGTGCGACGTCGCCGACGCCATCGAAGATCCAAATCCGCTCTACTTTGATGCCGATTATGCCCGCAAAAGCCGGTTCGGGGCGCTGCTCTGCCCGCCTTTGGCCACCTGGAAGGACATTAACCCTCCCATTGGCTATTTCGGCGCCGGCCAGGAGTCCCACTTTCAAGTGCCCTTGCCCTTCAACGGCTACGGTCTGAACGGCGGCAGCGACTGGCAGTTTCTGAGGCCCGCAATGGTCGGCACCTGGATTACCCGCCAATTCCGGGTTTTGGATATATTTCAGAAGCAGGGACGATCCGGCGCGCTGGTTTTCGTGGTTCGCCAAGAGACCCAAACCGACCAGCAGGGACAGGTAATTAACCTAGCCAAGCGGGTAAGCATCCATCGCGCTTTATCATCTGGCCAGTCCGGCGGCCAGTCCGCGCCGGGCAATAATGGTGCTGATAGGGAGGAGTTACGGACCGTGGCGGTGTCTCCGCCCGACCCGGAGGTAATCCTGACCAAGCCGCAGGCCCATCCCAGACAGCAGCGCCACTGGGAAGACATAGACGTGGGGATGTCGCTGCCGGAGGTGGTAAAGGGCCCTATGACCACCAGCCATTTGGTCAGGTGGGCCGCGGCCAACGGGAATTACGCCCGCATTCACTGGGACCTCCCCTTCGCCCAGTTGCACCAGGGGCTGCCCAACGTGGTGGTCAACGGCTCCCTAAAAAACCAGTATCTAGGTCAGCTGCTCCTCAATTTCGCTGGAGAAGACGGTTGGTTCAAGCGCTTTTACGTGGAGCATCGCGGCATGGACTTCCCGGGAGACGTGATTACCGCCTCCGGAACAGTTACCGCCAAAGAAGAGGCCGATGGCTTCGGCTATGTCACCTGCCAGGTGGCTCTGCGCAACAGTCGCGGCGAGCAAACCGCCTCGGGTCAAGGCAAGCTGGTCCTGCCCAAGCGAGGCCAAAGTCTGCCGTTGGTCTGGGAGGCAGAGTCCTGGTGACGCCCGCAATTCTGGAGGGAGTTCGGGTTGTTGAGGTGGGTTCTCAGGTTTCGGCGCCTTTCTGCGCCAGGCTACTGGCCGATTACGGGGCCGATGTCATAAAAGTGGAACCCCCGGGGGAGGGCGACGAAGCCCGCCGGCAGGGACCCTTCGTTGGGGACGACCCCCATCCAGATAAGAGCATCCCCTTTCTCTACCTCAACACCAACAAGCGGGGGATAACCCTGGACCTCAGCGTCGCAACGGGACAGAGCATTTTGGGCCGGTTACTGGAGGGCGCCGATGTTCTGGTGGAGAATCTTCCTCCAGCCCAATCGCAAGCCCTGGCTCAGCCCCTGGGAATGACTTCCGGATCCCAGCGTGATATCCGAGGTAATATCCGGACCGGACTGATTGTCACCTCCATCACACCCTTTGGGCAGAGCGGGCCTTATCGAGACCTGGCTGCCACCGACATTGTGACCTGCGCCATGAGTGGTCTGATGTACCATTCCGGAGACTCGGATCGGGAGCCGCTGCGGAACGCGCTGAGCCAATCGTTGTACGTTGCGGGGATCAACGCCGCGGTGGCAACCCTGGTGGCGCTGTTTCAGCGATTGACCACGGGCAAAGGTCAGCACGTCGATGTATCGGTTATGGAATGCATGGCTACTCATCTGGTCCAAGCCGTGCCCTATTACAACTACATGGGAGCCATCAAGGGACGCAGGTCGGTGAGGGGTTCCGGCATTGAAGAGCTGATGCCGGCCCGCGACGGATACGTGGTTCCCTCGGTCCAGGGCTCCCAACCCTGGTCGGTTTTCGCCGACCTGATCGGCGAGGAGGGCCTCCAGGATCCCCGATTCGCCAGCGGGGCGGGACGCATTGAACATGGCGAGGAATTAAAGGCGTTGTTGGAGAAGGGATTGGCCAAATGGGACCGCAAGCCCCTGTTCCAAGCATCGGGAGAAAGAAGGCTGGTGTTCGGCATGGCCCAGGACGCCGGCGACCTGGTTGACTGCCCTCACCTGGCGGCCCGAGAATTCTTCGTCAACGTGGACCATCCGGTAGCTGGATCCGGCAAGTACCCGGGTCCGGGTCCCAATTTATCGGGGTACGATTTCCAGATTAGTCGACCGGCGCCGCTGCTGGGCCAGCATAATTCCGAGATCTTCTGCGGGGAGCTGGGCTACAGCTCCTTGGACCTGGTGCAGCTGCGGGCGGGCGGAATCATCTGATAGAGGCTGGCATGCGATTTGTTGAACATTACCGGCAATTCGGCTGCCTATTATGAACGATGCGCCGTTGACCGGAATCCGAGTGGCAGACTTGAGCCGGGTCTTCGCCATGCCCTACGCCGGGGCTTACCTGGCGGACATGGGTGCCGAGGTGATCAAGATCGACACCCACCACTCCCAGTTTGTCGATACCACCAGAACTCTGAACGGCCCCTACCCGGACAATGAACCCGGCGACCTTTTTTGGGAGCGCGGTGGAACATTCCAAACCTTGAACCGGGGCAAGCGCAGTCTCACCCTGGACCTGCGGGCGCCGGAGGCGTTGGGGGTCTTGAAAGACCTCCTGCGGGTCAGCGATATCTTTCTGGAAAACTTCACGCCTCGGGTGCTGGCCCGATTTGGCCTGGATTACGCCAGCGTGAAGCAGGTCAGGCCCGACCTGATAATGGTATCCAATACGGGCTACGGTCATAACGGCCCTTACTCCAACTTCGGGGCCATGGCTACCGCGCTGGAACCCACCCACGGCACCGGAGCCTTTACGGGTTACCTTGAGCCCGATGCCCGCGATCCCAATGTCCATGGAAGCCTGGTGCCGGGCACGGTTCCCAACAAAATAGCCAACTCCTATACCGACTTCCTGGCCAGCTGGTCCGCCCAGCTAGCGATTTTGGCCTGCCTGCTGTATCGAGCCCGCACCGGGCGGGGCGCCTGGATCGACCTGGCCATGTACCAGGTCGGAGCGTCCTTTATGGGAGAGGGGCTGCTGGACTACGCTTTCAACGGAAGGCGTACCCGGCGAATCGGCAACCGGCACGAGTCCTTTTCCCCTCACGGATGTTACCCTTGCCGGGGAGACGATGAGTGGGTGGTATTGGCGGTGCGAAACGACTCGGAGTGGCAGGCTTTTTGCCAGGCGCTAGAGCGGCCTGAATTGGCCCGCGACCCCAGGTTCGCCGACCCGGTGACCCGCCATCAAAACCAGGACGCTCTGGATGAGATGATCCGGACCTGGACCTCCGATCTGGATCAGTATCAGGTGATGGAGGAGCTGCAAAGCCGGGGCATCCCTTCCGGACCGGTGCTCAACGCCCGGGGTTTGCTGGCCGACCCGCATTTGCGAGCCCGAGGATTGTTTGAAAGCGTGGAGCATTCACCCGAAACCAAGCTGGGGCGGCAGGAATACCTGAGCCGCGGCTGGAATCTCTCCGACAGCGACGTCCATATACGGGGGGAGGCTCCCCGGCTGGGGGAGGCCAACGATTACGTTCTGGGGGATGTATTGGGGCTGAACCCAGCAGAGATAGAGGATTTAAGGACGAAGGGTGTCATAGGTGAAAGGTTGCTTGGAGGTGGCACTCCCTCCACAGTGCCGCTGGCGCGGCAGGAGGAGTTGGGCTGGATTGTGCGGCAGGAGCCTGACTACCAGCGAGACTGAGTACCGGCGAGACTGAGTACCGGCGAGCTTGACTACCAGGCAAGGCTGGCACCGGATTCCGGCGGTTGGGGCGGTCCGGTACCGCCTAAGTCACTATCCCAAGACGTGGTCCGACAGGCTCGCCACGAACGGATAAAGAACACCGCCCATTCGTCCTGAGCTTGTCGAAGGAAGGTCCACCCGGAATGCGAGGGGCTGGTGATTATTCCTAAGTCACATCGGCGGCATTAGCCGCCGCTCCCTCCGGTATCATGCCGGAGAATAACTCTGGGTGGATCAGCTCC
>JADFQT010000117.1 GCA_022561675.1 Chloroflexota bacterium | reverse complement strand
ATACCGTTCCCGGCATTGCCGGCGCCACTGACAATGCCTCGGGCACCGCGGTTCTACTGACCCTGGCCCGGGAATTATCTGAGAAATCCTTCCCCTTCGACTTAAGGCTGGTTGCATTTGGCTCGGAAGAATTGGGCCTGCGGGGCAGCCGCCATTATGTGGAGTCTCTTTCTTCAGAGGAGCAGGGCCGGGTTATCGCGATGCTCAACTTCGACTCCTTGGGCAATGGTTCCAGGCTTGGCGGGATGGGAGATGCCGTACTAACCCGACCTGTAATGGAGGACTCTCAGGCGAGGGGAATCGAGTTGAGACTGCGCCAGAGCAGTGGGAGGGGCGGCAGCGACCACGCAAGTTTCGCCGCAGTGAGCATACCCAACATATTCTTTTCCTCCGACGACTTTTCGCGTCTGCACACCCCGGAGGACACTCTGGAATCTATCAATCCTCAGTTGCTGGGCGACACAGTCCGCCTGGCTTTGAACCTGCTGGACGTCCTGGCCCAGGACAGCTGAATCGGTGGCGCCCACCCAAGCTGGGCAGGTTTTACTTCTTCCCGGGAGCGGCAGGAGTCTCCATCCCTGATCGGCGGCTGCGCTGGCCAGCGCGGCACCGCCCGTGTAGCATGCTGGAAAACAGTCTTGAGAAGGCTGGTCCGCCTGTTCGGTAGGTAGAGCCGCACGCCCTGGCCGGATATTTGGAGATAATGAGCAAATCCGTCTTCCAGTCGGGATTCTCCTGGAAGGTCGTAGAGTCCAAGCGGCCGGGGATTCGAGAGGCCCTTCAGGCGTTCAATCCAGGGTTCCTCGCTGCGCTGAGCGAGCCCCAACTGCAAGAACTGCCCCAAGACCAAAGAATAATCCGCAGCCGCAGAAAACTGGGGGCAATAGCCTCTAACGCATAACGGATGCTGGGGCTGGAACAGATGCACCGTAGTTTCCGAGATTATTTGCGGTCCCACGGCAGCTTTGAAGATACCCTCAGCGACATTCGCAAGCAGTTAAAACACATGGGCGATGCGGGCACCTACGATTTCCTCTACCTTGGCGGAGAAGAGGTGCCCACCTATGAAGAATGGTGCCAGGGCCACGGCTAGCATTGTGGTTAACCTTGCTGGGGCCGGCGCTCGATTGAAACGGCCCGGCACCCGCCCGGCACCCGGGTGATAGCGTCCGCTTTACCGTTACCGACATCTCCCCCGTCGATTGACCGCAGGTTCCTTCCTGCTTAGAATGGCGGCACCCAGACCAATCACTGTGGGGGCCGCAAGTGCCGGGGGCCAATAGTGCCGTCTATTTAGCGGCATCCCTGGCCTCCCCTAGACCTGGCCCCAGTCCCAAAGGGATGAGCTTGAGCAATTTTGTATTTATCCACGGCCCCGGCGCGGGCGGCTGCGCCACTTTCCCAACAGCCTGGCGCCCACTCTGCCGGGACACCCCGACGGGACGGCCTGCCAGGACGTAGAACGCTACACCGAGTGGTTGCGGGGCTGGCTGTGGTCCCAAGAGCGAAAAGAAGACCTGGTCCTGGTGGGTTTTACTCTAGGGGCCTGCATAGCGCTGCAATACGCCTTGGATTACCCGGAAGAGGTTCAGGCTCTGGCATTGATGACCGTCTCCATGGGTCCCAAGAAGCGGGCACCGGGAACATTGGAGTTTCGGCTTCGCGCGTTGGAAGACCCGGGCGTCTACCAGGAATGGCTGGAGGCTATGCGCCACGCCATGATGTTCATAGAACCCTCGCTCCGAGACCATCTGATCCAGCGCCACGAGGAAGTCGGACCCATGTCCCAGTATCGAGACCTGGTGACGATAGACCAATTCGATGTCCGGGACCGCATCCATACGCTCAAGGCGCCGCTGCTGCTGATCCGTGGCGTGGACGACCCGGGGCACCCCCCGGAATACGAATTGGATATGCATCTGGCCGTGGCCGGCTCCAAATACCTCAAGCTGGACCAAGCCGGACACTTTCCCATGGTGGAACGACCCGAAACCGTCAACCAGGCAATTGAAGACTTGCTGTCTCCCGGAAGTTAGTCCTCAAAGCTAGTCTTGGCTCGCGCCGGCTGGTGACGCTGGACCGGCCGCGAAAAGCAGCGAATATTTACCGCGCAGTTCCCGAAATTAACCCGACTGCCCCCCATCCGATACCCTTACCGCCCCCATTCCTCCACCTCTGTTATATAACTTGGGGTTACCAACAAGCTCCCCAATTGTAGCCGGAGGGAAGATGGCGGAGGCAGTGACCAACACCGTCCTGGCAGACCCTAAAGAACAGATGACCCTGTGCCTCAACGTTCTGCAGGAGTATGCCAAATGGTGTCTGCTGCGCGGGTATGCCCCACCGCCGGAAAGCGAAGCTCGCAGGATTGAGCTGCTGCGCCAGCTATTTGATGTAGCGCCATTGTTGAACTTGACGGATCGGGACGCCGTCTGGCTGCTATATAACGGGTTATTCAACCAGAAACCGGAAGGGTGAAAGCCGAAAAATTCCTCCGGGTCACTGCGCTTCAATCCCGCCCGCTTGCCTCGGCCGCCGATTTCCCTCTTTGCTGCTAAGTAACCCAACGAGAAAACTTAACGCCGCCGTTACCGGGGCACAATATGCCTGTTGCTTTTCCCACCATAACCGGCACCACCACCTGTTACTCTGGGATTGTTGTAGTAGATGTAACTGAGGTTGGCGGATGTTCAAAAGACCCTCTACTTTGTTTCTCGCAATCGTGACCAGCCTCCTGTTAGCCAGTCTAATAGTAAGGGGGTTGCAGGCTTTCGGCATCTCGCTGATTTAAGCCGTTTTCTTTCCGACTCCCGTCCAGGAATCGGTTGGGAACTCGGACGAATCGGCCGAATAATTGCTATTAACTTTTCCGCGGAATTTGGTATAATGCACCGCCACGAATCATGATCCGACGGAAAAGGGTGGATGAGCGGCTACCAATTTTCGGCCACAGGGTTTCTGTTAGACCATTTTTTTTCGGTCGTTGCCTCTTCGGATCGACGGTGGAACGACCATTATCATCCAGCCCCAAATGTCGGTTGCTCCGTCCCCCACCGAAAATCGAAGATAATCGATTTTCTCGCGATTAAGGGTCGAACCTCCCACGGCACCTACATCCCCCATCTCTTAGCCCAATCTTCCCATCAAGCCTCTCCGGCACCGTCCCCATCAGTTAGCATTTCAAGCTGTCCCGAAGCCCGGGAGTCGGCACTATGCTAACCTCAGTTGGCGGCAAGATTGCAACGCAGCGACGGCGCTTGGCCGAACTAGCTGTGGCGCGGCGCAGGTCGATTGAATTTCTGGTGGTGCTGACCGTGGCGGCCGGCTTGGGAACCATCACGAGCTACTTGGTGCACAGAAGTATGGGATCCCCCTGGACGACCATGCCGGTCGCCGTGGGCCTTGGCTTGATGGCCCTGGGCTACATGGCCTTCTCGCCCCTGATGCAAAGGAGCAGGGCCGGCATGGACCGCCTTTTTTACCGGCGCCGCTGGGAGGCCCTGCAAGAGCTGAACCGGTTCAACGCCAGGACGGAAAACCTAACCGACTTGGACAAATTGTCTCGTTCCCTGATCCCGCTGGTTCAACGGGCCATGGAGTGCTCTCCGGTGGTTCTCATACTCCCCAACCGACATAACGATTCATCGTGGTCAGCTATGGAGGTGGGAAGCGCCCCAGCCCCTTCATCCACTATTGATTGGCCGGCCTCTTGGCTAAAGACCATAACCAGGCATCATGACTTTTGTTTGGCCCCCGAGATGTTTGCTCTCTCCAACTGGCTGGCGGGACCCAAGAATAGCCGTGAATTCGTTCAGGAACAGAATATTAATCTTTTCCTTCCCCTAAAATGCGGCAGTGAATTGGTTGGATTACTCCTTCTAGGCCCCAAAGCCTCCGGGAGATCATTTTCGACCGACGAAATAGATCTCCTGAAACAGGTCGGCGCGTCAGCCGCCGCCGCGATTGAGAAGGCGCTGTTGTACAAGGAGGTCCGGCTCCAACTGGAGGAGTTGAAGGAAACTCAAGCCCAGCTGTTGCAGTCGGGTAGACTCGCCTCGGTAGGCACCCTGGCGGCCGGAGTCGCCCATGAGGTTAACAATCCCAATTTCGCCATCGCTGGCATGACCGAGTTGCTGCTATCCAACCCGGAAAGCCACTTGAAAACTCCCGAAGCGTTGCAGTATGTGACGGTTATCTCCGAAATGTCCGACCGCATCGCCAAAGTAGTTCAGGGCATGTTGGTTTACTCCCGTAACGAGCAGACTCCCGCGCTGGTGGACTTGAATCAGGTTGCTGACAGTACCCTTAGGCTGGTAGCACACCGTTTGGAGGGCCGGGGCATTAGGGTGCGCAGAGCCTATCATCCTAACCTGATTGCCACCCGAGCGGTGCCTAATCAGCTTGAGCAGGCCCTAATGAATCTGGTGCTCAACGCGGTTGACGCCATGGAGCCGGGCCATACATTAACCCTGAGCACCGGCATGGAGGACAGTCGGGCCTGGATTTCCTGCGCCGATACCGGAAGAGGGATTTCCCGGGAAAACCTGGACCGGATCTTCGACGCATTTTTCACCACCAAGCCGGCTGGCAAAGGAACCGGGTTGGGTTTGCACATAACCCACAAGATTGTTCAAGACAGCGGCGGCGAGATCGAGGTGCAAAGCCAGGAGGGCGAAGGGAGCACTTTCACTATCTATCTTCCGGCAGCGTATGCCCGGGCAGCGGATTGCAACGAAGGAGCCGGCTTGCCTCAATCCACTCCTCCTCAGCAGGAACTGGAGCCTTCGGCGGCAGATTAGACCCGAACCGGCCAAATCTTTCAAGAACTTTAACCCTAGCTCAACCAAACTTTACCACCTATGGCCAGGGGTCTAGCATCCGGTTATAATGCTCGGCGGACTCGGAAATTGCTGTCTAAACCGGCGCGGTCAGGCCCCTATTTTCGCTCCAATCCGCGGTTGATATAGATGTTCGGAGGTGATACGCTGTCACCAAAATTCACCTCCGCTGACTCTTCTTTTCGGCAGTTCGAGGATAATGACCAAGCTGTTACTAGTGGATGATGAACCCTCGGTTTTGGAGTTCTTGGAGCAATTATTCGGCGACGCCGGTTATGAAACCATCACCGCCGCGGACGGTGTAGCGGGACTACGCGAGTTTTTTGTGCTGCGCCCGGACCTGGCCATAGTGGACCTGATGATGCCCAACATGGACGGGTTTGAGCTATGCCGCCGGATCAGGGAGATTTCCCATATTCCATTGATTGTGCTGACCGGATTGGACCAGACGACTGAAAAGGTGCAGGCTTTCAGCGCCGGCGCCGACGATTACGTGACCAAGCCGGTAAGTGGCCGGGAGCTGGTGGCCCGGGTGGAGGCCTGCCTGCGCCGCTCCCAGTGGCCGCCTGCCGCCGACGATTCGTCGATCTACTCCGACCCTCTACTGATGGTGGATCATAGTCGGCGTTAGGTTTACGTCGGTGGAGAGTCCAGAGAGCTTACTCCCATAGAGTATTCTCTGCTCTCCCTGTTAGTACAAAGGCCGGGCGAAGCCCTATCGCTGGAGTATTTGCTCACCAATGTTTGGGGCAAAGAGTACGACACCTTCGACCTGGTGAAATGGCATATCAGCAATCTGAGAAAGAAGCTGACCAGCGGCTGCGCCAGGGCTGATAACGATGAGGCGGCATCTCCCATCATTACCGTCCGGGGGTATGGTTACCGCTACCAACGTCCGCCGGAATGAAATCCAGCAGCCGCTTGGGGTGAGGCTGGAGCCAGAAAAGGGTAATCGCTGTTATGTGCCAGCCCTACCCGCCGGACAGTTCCTGAACGAAAGCCAAAGGCTGGATCTACACAGTCCGTCATACGGAACCCTGCGAGTTTCACTTTTACCTAAGTTTAGGAGCGCAGTCACCAGTGCGAACCAGCCCTGGGTCACCCGGTTTTCCCCCTCAGGTCCAGGGTTCTGGCCTTCACCCAGAAGGGGCTTCGTAGAATACCACCACGGCAACGCTGCTGGGCTCGATGGGCACCACCACATCATTTGGCAGCTCCACCGCGATATCAATGCTGTAGCTCACCACTCCCCTTTCCGTGCGCGGGTTCTCTCCGACGGTGGTAACGACGCCGGACAGCTCCCTTCCGGGAAGCGAGTCTATTCGCAATCGGGCCAGGGCCTGGACCCGGACGAAAGGCAGGTCTATAGCATCCACCAATCCCGCTACTTCAGCCTGCCTGGGGTCAACTATCTCCATCACGCGGGATTCATCGTTCACCGGATCGTCGATTTCCAAGTTGACCAAGGACACAATTCCATCGAAGGGGGCGCGTAGGGTAGAGCCAAGGAGATCTTCCAGAGCGTCCTCAACCTTGGCCAGCACAGCAGCCACTTCCGCTGTTTTCAAAGCTACCTGAAAGGGATCCGGGCCATCCGCTAAATCGATAAACGCCTCCCGCTTCTGGGCGGCATCCTTTTGTCGCAGCTCCAGCTCCGCCTGATCCGGACCCGCCATCTCCTCCTCCAGGTCGGCGTTGGCCTGCTCCAGCTTGGCGCGAGCCGCTTCCACGACAGCTTCCAACTCGGCCAGCACGAGAGGGTCGGGACCCTCCATCTCCTCCTCCAGGTCGGCATCAGCCTGCTCCAGCTTGGCGCGAGCCGTATCCACCGCCGCCTGCCTTTTTTCCAGCTCCAGTTGCTGGTCAGAGGGATCTCTCACCTCAGCGACTTTGTCTCCCGACTCTTGGAAGGCGAATTGGGCGGCATCGACAGCCGCCTGCCGGGCCTGAAGCAGCAGCATCCGGTCACCTTCCAGCTCCCTAAGCTCGATCTCGGCCTGGACCAGGACGGTTCTCGCCAATTGGACGGCGGTCTGCAAACGGCGGATTTCTCTCAATTCTTCGTTCTCTTCTTCGTCCTCATTCGAGCCGAAGCTCTTGGTGGAACCCAGAGGTCTAATGAAATCGGTCAGCGCGTCCTCGGCTGCCTCCACAGTATTTTTGGCGTCACCCACCGCCAGCCGGGCATCGGCCAAATCTAGCTGATAGTCCTTATCGAACTCCGCCAGAGACTCCATTAAATTATCCAAGGCGGTTTCCGCGGTGGCCCGGTCCTCTACCGCGACGGCTATGTCCTGGTCCCGGTCCCGCCCATGATGTCCTAACTGCTCCAAGGCATCAGCCAGGGCCAGATCGGCGGCAACCTTAGTGGTTAAGGCGCCGGCCAGGTCTTGGTTCGAGTCCCGCTGAAAGTCTTCCAGCTTTTCCTGGGCCGCGTCCAGCGCAACCTCCTGCTCAGCTTTCGCCTTCAAGGTATCGGCCAAGTCCTGCTGGTAATCTCGCTGGAAATCGGCCAGCTTCTCCTCCGCGTCTTCCTTGGCCTTTCTGGCCGTTGCTATTTTTTGCTCGAACTCCGCCTTCTCCAGCGGAGTGCCGGCAAACTCTTCCCTGGCCTTCTCCAGGGCATCTTTGGCCAGGTCAAGGTCCAACTCGGCCTGGGCCAGCGCCACTTCCAATCCAGAAACGGTGACCTCGTCCAGCCGGGCCAGCACCTGACCTTCCCTGACCCGCTCTCCTTCCTCCACCAGAATTTCCCCAACATCGCCGCTGCTTTCGAAGGTTAACTCAGCGCGTTTGGGAAACACCAAGCGACCCTTTACCGCCACTTCCCGATTTACCGATTCTTGTTCTCTGGCCAAAGCCTGGACGCCGGGCAACAGCATTGGAGAAGC
>JADFQT010000116.1 GCA_022561675.1 Chloroflexota bacterium | reverse complement strand
CCGGCGATAGCATCGTCGTGGCGCCCAGCCAGACCCTCTCCGACAAGGAGTACCAGATGCTTCGGTCGGCCAGCCTCAAGATCATTCGAGAGCTGGGCATCGAGGGCGGTTGCAACGTCCAGTTCGCGCTGGCCCCCGGCGACATAGTGGCCGAGACTCTGCCGGGCCGAGCCGACGGCGCGAGCGAGTACTACGTCATCGAGGTGAATCCGAGGGTGAGTCGAAGCTCGGCCCTGGCCAGCAAAGCCACCGGCTACCCCATCGCCCGGGTGTCGGCCAAAATAGCGGTTGGCAAGCGATTGGACCAGATTCCCAACGCGGTGACCGGGCAAACTGGAGCCGCCTTCGAACCGGCGTTGGATTACTGCGTCGTCAAGATTCCCCGCTGGCCCTTCGACAAGTTTCCCAACGGCGACCGGGAAATCACCACCCAGATGAAGGCCACTGGAGAGGTGATGGCCATTGACCGGTCCTTTGAGGCCGCGCTGCAAAAGGCCACCCGCTCCCTGGAGCTGGGAAACCGGACCTTGCTGTGGGAGGATCCTTCCTGGCGCGGCGGCGCCGAAAGCCAGCAAGCCCTGGATCGGCTGCCGCTGGGCCCCAACGACCTGCGGCTGTGGGCGATTATGGTAGGGCTGAGGGCCGGTATGGACCCGGAGGTGATGGTACAGCGAACCAGCATCGACCCCTGGTTCATCAGCGCCCTGAACCGCATAGTGGGGATGGAGCGTCGACTGCTAGCGGAGGAGTTGACCCCCGACCTGCTGCTCAAGGCCAAACGTTTGGGTTTCTCCGACCCGCAAGTGGGCACCCTGGCCGACCTGCTGCCGGAGCAGGTACGGAACCTGCGGCTCGGCTGGGACCTGCGTCCGGTCTACAAAATGGTGGATACCTGCGCCGCGGAGTTTGAGGCGGCGACCCCCTACTACTACAGCTGTTACGATCAGGAGAACGAAGCCCCATCCCTACCCGGGAAAAAGGCGGTGGTCATCGGCAGCGGCCCCATCCGTATCGGCCAGGGCATTGAATTTGACTATTGCAGCGTCCACGCTGCCTGGGCCCTCTCTCAGGCCGGCGTGAGCAGCATAATGATTAATTCCAACCCGGAGACGGTATCCACCGACTTCGACACAAGCGATCGCCTGTACTTTGAGCCATTAGATGAGGAGGCGGTCCGGGACATCTTGGATAACGAGGCGGTGGATGACCAGGCCCCGCCCTGCGTGGTGCAATTCGGCGGCCAAACCGCCATCAATCTTTCGCAAGTCCTGGCCAACGTCGGGCTTCCTATCTTGGGGTCCAGCGCCGAAGCCATCGACATCGCTTCCGACCGGCACAAGTTCGAAGAATTCCTCTCGCGGTTGGGAATCCCCCAACCACCCGGCGCGTCGGTGGCGTCGGTCGCCGAAGCCCTACAAGTGGCTCAAAACATTGGATATCCGGTAGTGGTCCGGCCCAGCTACGTGCTGGGAGGCCGGGCCATGGAAATAATCCAGAACGCTTCGGAGCTGATCCGATATCTCACCATTGCCCACGAGGTGGGACCGGAGCGTCGGCTGCTGGTTGACCACTACATGGAAGGCAAGGAATGTGAGGTGGACGCCGTTTGCGACGGGGATCAGGTGCTGATTCCGGGAATAATGGAGCACATAGAGAGGGCCGGCGTTCACAGCGGCGATTCCATGGCCATCTACCCCGGGCTGAATCTTTCCGAAGCAGAAGTAGAAACCATAGTTGAGTACACCACCCGCATCGGGCTGGCCATGGGCGTGCGCGGCCTGATGAATATCCAATTCGTAATCCAGGGGGGCAGCGCCTATCGCAGCCCCCAAGTTGTTCCGGCGGAGGATTCGGCTGAAACCACCGTATACGTGCTGGAGGTGAACCCCCGAGGCAGTCGCACTGTCCCCTTTATCTCCAAAGTGACCGGCGTGCCGGTGGCCGGCATCGCCACCCGGGTAATGCTGGGGCAAACCTTGGCGGAACAGGGATATCCGGGTGGTTTATGGCCCAGGCAGAAACTGGTTGGAGTCAAAGCTCCGGTATTCTCCATGGGTAAGCTGGTGGGGGTTGACTGGTTCTTGGGACCGGAAATGAAGTCCACCGGGGAGGTTATGGGGTTGGACTGGGACTTTCCCCGCGCTTTGTCCAAGGCCCTCATGGCCGCGGACATCAGCCTGAAGCCGGGTACGGGAATTCTGCTCAGCATTGCGGATCAGAACAAGGCTGAGTCCCTGCCGTTGATTCGGCAGCTGCTGCAGGCCGGATGCCAGCTCTACGCCACCGAGGGGACGGCCGCGATGATCAAGGCCACCGGCATGCCGGTGACCACCGTTACCAAGAGGATTGGCGAAGGACATCCCGACGTGGTGGACGTGATTGCCGACGGCACGGTTCAAGCGGTGGTGAATACCCTCTCGGGCGATACTTCCGTGTTGAGGGACGGATTTTATATCCGGCGCGCCGCGGTGGAGCGACGCATCCCCTGTTTCACCTCGCTGGACACCGTGCGAGCGGCGGTGGAGAGCCTGCTTGCCGAGGATGGCAGCTACAGCATTCAGACTATGGCCGAGTATTTGGCGGGGAGCTGAAGGCTCCGGTAGCGGGAAGCGAGCCGCCCCTCCCTACCAGTCCATTTCCATGCCCAGGCCCTGGGCCTTGGCCCGGTCGTAGGCCAGCTTGGCGGCCGCGACGTCCGCCACGCCGGTACCCATCAGCTTGGCGAAGATTATCTGACTCGGATCATCCCGGCCAGGCAGGGTTTTGGCCACGGCGTGACGCAGCTCCTGAAGCCTGCTCCACTGCATGATGCCCCGGTCCACGGCGCTGGCCATGTCTCCGGATTCAACCAGGGCCTGCTCCAACGAGTCCACGAAAATCTTGTCGGCCCGCGTCAGCACCTCGTCGTCCACCTCGCGGGCCCGCCAGGTAGTGGGGCCGGCGCCAATGACAGTGGCTCCGGCGGACAGCCACTCTCCCCTCAGTACGGGTTCCATGTTGGCCGCGATGCAGACCACGATGTCGCTGCCCGTCACAGCCTGCTCACCGCTATCCACCGGAATGACTTTTATCCCCAGGGAGTCGGACATAGTCTTGGCAAATGATTCCCGACGCTCCGGGGTACGGCTGAAGGCCCGGATTTCCTTGATGCCGCGCACCTGGCAAATGGCTTCCAGCTGGGTGGGAGCCTGGGTCCCGGTGCCGATAATGCCCAGGGTTGCGGAATCGGAATTCGACAGATACTTCACCGTCACCCCGGTAGTGGCTCCGGTCCTCAGCTGACCCAATCGGTTGGCCTGGGTATAGCAGAGCAGCTCGCCGGTGGCGGCGTCGTAAAGGCTGACCTGGAAGGAGTATTTTCCGCTGACCACTGTATAGGTCTTAACCCCGAGGACCTTATCGTAGAACAATCCGCCCCCCATCACCGAGAGCAGCCCGCCTTCGGCGACGATCTTGCGCCGGGCCAGGTTGTACGCCGCGCCCTGCCCGAACCGGCGTTGCATGGTTTCGATGGCTTCCAGCATGTCAGCCATGGAGAGGCAGCGGTTAACATCTTCGTCTTTAAGAAAAAGTGCCATTAGCCCTTGCTCCCTTTAACGCCCGTAATCGTGGTTGGGCCGGTAGGCTGAAAGCCTGACGAGACTGGGACTGGGGAAAGAGATGTGGCGGCCGCCTGGCGACCAATTGCCGGGAGCCCGCTTTAGCCAGGAGTTCGCTTCAGAGGGTAGCTGCGGGGAAGGCGAACCGGCTAGGGTAGGTCTGAGAGGTCTTCCCGGCCACTATTTCTGGAAGAACGCCTTATTTATCTTAATGAACTGCCTCTGGGTTGGAGGCATGGTAAATTCGTCGAATATGGCTTCTACCGGACAGACGCTAACACAGTAGGCACAGTCGATGCACTCAACCGGATCTATGAAATACATCTCTTCCGTGTCGGTCGTGTGGATACAATCCACCGGGCACACGTTCACGCAGGAGGCGTCTTTGACCCCGATACAGGGCTCGGTAATGATGAAGGTCATCGCTCCCCATACCTCAGCGGACGCGGAATCTGACCTGATAAATCTGATTGCCTGCCGCCATTGCGGACTTGGATCTACCTTCGTTCATCATTCTCGATAAGGACACATATTTTGTCAAGGGATAGTATATGATATATTATATTAACAGATGTCAGGGTATCGTGGGACTCTGCGCGGCTGCAAAAGCGGTTTAATTTCCCTAACTGGGGTTGCCGTTCATTGACTTGGCGGCGAGTTCCGGACCGTGAGTAATTCCGGTGCTGAACGAGCCGCCCCACCATCGATTAAGTTATAGGGCCGCGGCATTTATGCAGCCGAGCCGGCGCATCGATGGGCTGGAAAGGTCTCTTTGCAACAACCTGCATGCGGGGTCTCGAGTTCTTTGGAGGTGGCTAGGGAGAATGGAACTCAGGGAAGTGACCAGTTTTTTTCATGTAGCCCATCTCCGCAGCGTTTCTAAAGCTGCCAGGAAGCTAGAGTTGGGGCAGCCTACCGTCACTACTCACTTGAGGAAGCTGGAAAGTGAATTCGGGATAACCCTCTTCGACCGAATCAAGCGTCCAATTCAGCTCACTTCAGAAGGCGCCAGCTTCCTTGGTTTGATCACCCCCATCGTAGAGTCGGTCGACACCTTGAAAATTCAGATGGATTACCCGGAACGGCGGGGCTCCTTTGTGGTCGGTGCCTACGCCGACCTGGTAATGCACCACCTGCCCAAGCCGATTCAATCGTTCACCAGCGAATATCCAGATGTCCATCTCCGATTGGTAGCCCGCCCTTTTCTACCATTGATACAAATGGTCAAGTCGGGCGAGCTAGACCTGGCTCTTTGTTCTCCCCCGCCGCCCGACGAATCCAGCCTGGAATTCACCGAACTGTTCCAGTACAACATCGTGCTGATGACACCTCCCGGTCACCCTCTGCTGAAACTACAGCCCATCCAGCTGAGCGACACCGCTTCTTGGCCGCTGATTTTGGCCGGTCCTGAAAGTCAGACCCGCCGCCGGGTGGAGCAGGCGTTGAAGGAACAGGGAGTCTCTTACGATATCGTCCTCGAGATGGACAACACGGAGCTGATCAAGCGGTATGTTGAAATAGGAATGGGAGTGGCCATAGGCTCGGACTTTACCCTCCACCCAGAGGATCACTACAAGTTGGGGGTGGTTCGACTGGACCACATCTTCTCCAGCTCGGTCATCGGTATTTGCACGCTAAAGGGGAAATTCATGGGTCGAGCTGTCCGCAATTTCGTGGACACAGTGATTGGGGACCTCAAGGGCATCCATCCCGAGATTGAAGGCTGGGATGACCAGGCCCGGGGTAGTGGAGAGTTGGCGGCGGCAACTCCGCCCGGGCAATAGCCGGGGCCGGGCCGGAACCCGGGTCTTGCGGCCGCCGTATTCAGCCTGTTTGGATCGCTCCGATCAGGAAGAGGGGGCGGCCCTCCGTGACCGGCGTTGCGCCGTTTCCCGTACCAGCAGCATCACTCCTAAGGCCGATGCCACCAGCAGTAAGGCATCGATGCCCAGGGACCATCCGAATCCCCACAGGTCGGCTATTCCACCCAGCAGCAGTGCGCCCAGTAGGGAGCCGAGGCCGCCAAAGGTTCGAAATAACCCCATAGTCACGCCTTCCAGCCCCGGTGGCGCGATGTCTGCAAAGAAGGCCACCGATGGAGGGCCGGCCAATCCCTCTCCCAGCCCCAGCAGCACTCCCGAGGTCATAAGCATCAGGAAGGTCCCGCCCCAAACGAAGGCCACTATTCCCAGGGAGATCAGCAGCACCGCCGGAAGAATGGTGGCTTTGCGTCCGATCCGGTCGGACAAAAACCCCGAAATCATGGTGGTGAAGAACTGGGGGAAATGCGTAATGCTGATGAAGGCTCCCAGTTGGTCCGGACGAAAACCCTTGGCTTCCCCATAGAGCGGCATAACGCTGAATCGGCCGCCCTGCCGGTTGGCTACGATCATCAGCGCGAACAGCCCTACAAAAATGAAAGCCGGGCTTATCAGCAGGCGACGCAGGCTCCCCGGCGCGGCGGCCGGTCTAGGCCGCTCTGCAGGCATGCCGGAGCCAGTGCTCTGCCCAGAGCCTGACGCCGCGCCCGGCTCGGGAACGAATTTGTACAGCAGGCACAGAGATACCAGGATCAGCAGCACTTGCAGGTACAGCGGAGACCGCAGCCCCCATTGCTCCCCCATTATCCCGCCGATGTAGGGCCCGAATGTGACTCCAACCAATATGCTCAATTCTTGCAGACTGAGGAACCGGGCCCGGGTTTCCGGGGTGGCCACGTCCCGCAGGTATATAGAAACGCCCGTGGTGAACATGGCGGAACCCAACCCAGATATGGCTCTCCAACCCAATAACCAGTAATAGTTGAAGGACAGGGCCACCATCGCCGCGCCGGCCAGGTTGACAACTGTGCCCAAATTTAGAATAAAGCGGCAACCCCGGCGCTGGGCCATGTATCCGGCTGGGACGGCGATGAAAAGACGGGAGATCCCGTGCAGTCCCACGGCCAAGCCAACCTGGGTCCTATTAACCCCAAACTCCTGATCCGTAAACAGGGGAAGAATGGGAGATATGGCCCCCATCCCCCAGCTATTCATGCAAATGGCCAGGCAAAGGAAAACCACCCCTCGGTGGTCGCTAATGGTTTCCTTCAAGTTACGCAGGTTCAAAGGAACATGCTCAGACTAATCGTTGCTTAACTCCTCTCCATCTGGCCGGACGGCGGGGATCACCTCCTTGATTCGGCGGCCCAGGTAGGCACGGGGCAGTAGGATGTAGTGGCGGCATTTCTGGCAGACCAGGCCAATATCGGCTCCAAGTCTGGTCACTTGCCACACCGATTCCCCGCAGGGATGAGGCTTCCTCATCCGTACCAGGTCGCCAATTCCCAGGTCTAAAGCCACCCTTTGCCCTCGTATTCCAGTGCCTGCCCGGTCTAAAGCCACCCTTTGCCATTGGATTCCAAGACCTGATTGATGCTGTCCCGTAGGCGAGCCGCCTCACGCCGCGCCGCCTCTGGGAAATCGGGGCCGGGGGAGGCGTAAATAATGCCCCGGGAGGAGCTGATGATAGCCAGGCGGCCGGCCGCATCGGTACCGTGTTGCACCGCCGCCTCCAGGTCGCCTCCCTGGGTGCCGATACCGGGGATTAGCAAAGGCAGCTCCGGACAGGCCCGGCGCACGGCTGCCAGCTGTTCCGGATAGGTAGCGCCGACGACCAGACCCACGTTCCGCTGCTGGTTCCAACCTTGCGCTGACTGGGCCAGGTGTTGGTACAGCGCGATTGGACCCTGCGCCGAGTTGACCTCCAGGTCTTGCAGGTCTCCCGCGCCGGGGTTGGAGCCGCGACACCAGATGAAAGCCCCCCGTTCCGGGTCCGACAAGAAGGGGGCCACCGTGTCGTGGCCACCCCAGGCGTTGACCGTCACCGCGTCAAAATCCCAGAATCGAAACATTGCCCGGGCATAGGCCTCTCCGGAGGGACCGATGTCGCCCCGCTTGGCATCTCCTATGATTATAATGTTCGGAGCGGATTCCCTGATGTAGGCTACCGTTTGCTCAAGGGCACGAAGGCCGGGCATGCCCATAGCCTCGTAAAAGGCCAGGTTTGGCTTATAGGCGCAACACAGGTCCCTGGTGGCATTTATTATGGCCCGGTTAAACTGGAAGGGATCATCCACCGGCATTCGAGTCG
>JADFQT010000115.1 GCA_022561675.1 Chloroflexota bacterium | reverse complement strand
AGCCCGCGTCGCAATACGGTGCCAACTCCGCGTCCTACCTGGCAGGTTTGGACGAAAGATGAGGGAGCTCTAAGAAATGTTGAGCTTCTCGCCGTGGGGAGCTTTTTTTATGCCTGGCCCGCAGCGCCGATTCATCTAATTCTAAACGATTGATTTGAATGAAGTACGTCCCATACAGTGGTCCCAGGGCAGGTTGCGGCTTCTGGACCAGACCAAGCTGCCATTAGAGCAGGTAGTTGTGGAGATTGCGACCTGGCAGGGGGCCGCCGCGGCGATTCGGGGCATGCAGGTTCGGGGAGCGCCCGCAATTGGGGTGACCGCTGGCTATGCCGTGGCCATGGCTGCGATGGAAGATTCATCCCCCGATCGAGAGGGCCTGCTGGCCAACCTGGCCCGGGCTGCCGCTGAAATCGTCGCCGCCAGGCCCACGGCGGTTAACCTGCAATGGGCGGTGAAGCGGATGCTTCAGGTGGCTGAGTCGGAGCGGGAGCCGGAAGCGATTAAGGCGCGGCTGCTGGCCGAGGCGAAACGGATCCAGGAAGAGGACGAGACCATCAACCGCAAGATGGGTGAGTTGGGAAAAGAGTTGATGCCCGACGGCGGTGGCGTGCTGACTCACTGCAACACCGGCGCTCTGGCGACCTCCGCCTTCGGCACGGCCCTGGGCGTTATTCGAGCTGGCTGGGAATCGGGCCGCAGGTTTCAGGTATTCAACACGGAGACCAGGCCTTTTTTACAGGGAGCCCGGTTGACGTCGTGGGAGTTCCAACAGCTGGGCATACCGTCTACTCTGCTGGTGGACTCCGCGGCGGGTATGTTGATGCGCCGGGGCGGGATTAGCTGCGTCATTACCGGCGCCGACCGCATCGCCGCCAACGGGGACACGGCTAACAAGATTGGGACCTACTCGCTGGCGGTATTGGCCAAGGAGAATGCCATACCCTTCTACGTGGCGGCTCCCACCAGCACCGTGGACCTGAGCTTGAAGACCGGCGACGAAATCCAGATAGAGGAACGTCCCCAGGAGGAGGTTACCCATTTTCAGGGGGTGGCCACGGCTCCTCCCGGTGTCCCGGCCCTCAATCCCTCCTTCGATGTAACTCCCAGCAGGTACATCACCGCCATTGTCACTGAAGAGGCGGTCTGCCGGCCACCTTACGTGCAGAGTCTAAAGGAGAGTGTAAAACTCGCGGTCGGCGCCTCCGCAGGGGTGAGAGGCTCCGGATGAACCGCAGAGGCTCCGGATGAACCACAAAGAAGCGGTCATCGCGGTTATCGGAGGCAGCGGCCTCTACGAGATGGAAGGGCTGACCAATGTGGATTTTATCGATATTGATACCCCTTTCGGTAAGCCCAGCGATGCGATAGTCGTGGGCTCGCTGGAAGGGACGCCGGTGGCGTTCCTGCCGCGACACGGACGAGGGCACCGGCTCAATCCGTCCCACATACCGGCTCGAGCCAATATTTACGCCTTGAAAACCTTGGGCGTCCGGCGCATCATCTCAGTTAGCGCCGTGGGTAGCCTGAGAGAGGAGTACGCGCCGCTGGACCTGGCCATTCCAGACCAGTTGATCGACCGCACCCGGCAGCGGGCCAGCACTTTTTTCGATGAGGGCATCGTGGTGCACATCGGGTTCGCCGATCCCTTCTGCCCGGTGGCCAGCCGGGTGATGCAGCAGAGCGCGCGAGAGATGGGTATAACGGTTCATGCCGGAGCGACCATGCTGGTGATGGAGGGTCCGGCCTTCTCCACCAGAGCAGAGTCCTTCATGTATCGGGCCTGGGGGGCCGACATCATCGGGATGACCGCCCTGCCCGAGGCCAAGCTGGCCCGGGAGGCCGAGATCTGCTACGCCACCATGGCCTGGGTTACCGACTACGACTGCTGGCACGAAAGCGAAGAGGCGGTGACCGTGGAGATGGTGGTCCAGAATCTCCAGAAGAACGTGGCCAACTCCAAGGAAATGCTGCGTAGGGTCATCCCCCAGCTGACCGGACCCCAATTGAACGGAGAATCCAGCTGCTCCTGTCCTTCGGCGCTGAAGGACACCATCATCACCCATCCCCAGGGAATTGCTGATGACCTCAAGAAAAAGCTGGCCCCCCTGGTGGGCCGATACCTGGCCTAAAATACTGGCCCGACATTGTTGGCCGGAAATGCTGTCCCGAAATTGGAGGTAAGAGATGCCTAGGCGAGAACCCGGTGAGCCCTATGCTCGGGTCGATTCTAATGAGGCCAGCGCGATGCTGGCAGCCGATCCCGACGGCACGGTGGTGATCGACGTGCGGCGGGACGACGAGTGGGTAACCGGACACGTTACCGGAGCCATTCACATTAACGTGGACGAACTGACCGACCGCATGGCCGAGGTGCCCCAGGATAAAAAACTGCTATTCATCTGCGCCGCCGGTGTGCGGAGCGGCCTGGCCTGCGAGGTGGCTGCTTCCATGGGTTACGATTCGGAAATCCTTTACAACATTGAAGACGGTACTCCTTTCTGGATCGCCGCCAACCACCCCACGTCTTATGGGGATGATCCATAGGGTCTAGTAACCTCCGGACCCCAAGTTTGGCCAGGCATTGGGATCAGGCAGCCCTGGATGCCGTGGCTGGATAATGCCGGGAATATCCCGGCCCCGGTGGTCTGATGCGGTCAGGTAAAGGGGCCGGAAACAAATTTTGAGACTATATCTGGAGGAGTAGAGCTTTGTCATCGCAGGGAGCCAAGGGGGACGTCAAGGATTTGTCCCTGGCCAGGGAAGGAGTGAAACGCATCGAATGGGCGGAGCGGGAAATGGGTGTTTTGCGCCTGATCAAGGAGCGCTTCACCAAGGAGAAACCCCTGGCCGGATACCGAATGTCGGCTTGCCTTCACGTCACCACCGAGACCGCCAACCTGGCGATAACCTTGCAAGCCGGGGGCGCCGACCTGGTGCTGTGCGCCAGCAACCCGCTGAGCACTCAGGACGACGTGGCCGCGGCACTGGTCAGCGAGTACGGCATTCCCACCTTTTCCATAAAGGGGGAGGATAACGACACCTACTACCGGCACATAGGCGCCGTGTTGGACCACCAGCCCCAATATACGATGGACGACGGTGCCGACCTGGTAACCAGTATCCACACCCAGCGCCCGGATTTGCTGAAGACCGTGCTGGGAGGCACCGAGGAAACCACCACCGGGGTAATACGTCTCACCGCCATGGCCAAAGACAAGAAGCTGAATTACCCCATCATCGCGGTGAACGAAGCCGAAACCAAGCATTTCTTTGATAACAGGTATGGCACCGGACAGAGCACGCTGGACGGTATTACCCGCGCCACCAATTTGTTGTGGGCCGGTCGCCGAGTGGTTATTTGTGGCTATGGCTGGTGCGGACGCGGCGTCGCTTCCAGGGCTCGTGGTATGGGCGCCCATGTCATCGTCACCGAAGTGAACCCGGTGCGGGCCCTGGAGGCCCTAATGGACGGTTTTACCGTAATGGCCGGGTTGGAAGCGGCCAAGGTGGGAGAGGTCTTCATCACCGTCACCGGGGGTCTGCATACGCTGGGCAAGGCGCAGATGGAGGTAATGTCCGACGGCGCTGTCATGGCAAATAGCGGCCATTTCAATGTGGAGATAGACATTCCTTCCCTGGAGGCGATGGCCACCTCCCATCGGGAAGTGCGGCCCTACGTGGAGGAATACACCATGCCCGACGGTCGCCACCTGTACCTGCTGGCCGAAGGACGTCTGATCAACCTGTCGGCCGCGGAAGGCCACCCTTCAGCGGTGATGGACATGAGCTTCGCCAACCAGGCCCTGGGTGTGGAGTACCTGATCCAGAACCAGGGCAAGCTGGAGCCGGGGGTTTACGACGTTCCGCCGGAGACCGACCAGGAAGTGGGCCGGCTAAAATTACAGTCCTTGGGAATTAGCATTGATACTCTAACCGAGGACCAGCAGCGTTACCAGGACAGTTGGGAAGAGGGAACTTAAAGCCCATCTGATAGGAGAAAGATCCATGCCATTGCTGTTTAACGAATCGCCGAAATACCTGCTGACCTCGGAGTCAGTCACGGAGGGACACCCGGACAAGCTGTGTGACCAGATCTCCGACGCCGTTCTGGATGCGGTAATGAGGGACGACCCGATGGGCCGAGTAGCCTGTGAAACCGCCACCACCAACGGTCTGGTGGTGGTGATGGGCGAGATCACCACCACCACCTACGTCGACGTGCCCAGCATCGTCCGCAGAACTTTGCGGGACGCCGGTTACGTCAATTCCGATTACGGCATCGACGGCTCCAGTTGTGGCGTCAGCGTGTCCATCCAGGAGCAGTCCAGCGACATCAGCGCTGGGGTCAGTCAGGCGCTGGAAGTTAGAGGCGGCAACAACCAGCAGGACCGGGAACAAGACTTGGATACCATCGGCGCCGGCGACCAAGGCATGATGGTGGGCTTTGCCTGCAACGAAACGCCGGAGCTGATGCCACTAACCGTCAGCCTGTCGCACAAGCTGACTCGCCAGTTGAGCCTGGTTCGCAAGGAAGGCATTTTGCCCTACCTGCGGCCCGATGGGAAATCCCAGGTTACGGTGGAGTACCGGTATGGCGTGCCCCACCGGGTGGATACCGTGGTCATCGCCGCTCAGCACGACCCGGACGTGACTAACGAGCGGATTCACCAGGACATCAAGGAGCAGGTGATCAAAAAGGTCATCTCTGCCGATATGCTGGATTCCGAAACCAAGTATTACATCAATCCCAGCGGGCGTTTTGTCATCGGCGGGCCGGCTGGGGACACCGGTCTCACCGGCCGCAAGATTCTCGTAGATACCTACGGCGGCATCGCTCGCCACGGCGGGGGCGCTTTCTCCGGCAAGGACCCGACAAAAGTGGACCGTTCCGGAGCCTACGCCGCCCGCTACGTGGCGAAGAACCTGGTGGCCGCCGGGCTGGCTGACCGGGTCGAGATTATTGTCTCCTATGCCATCGGTATCGCCCGCCCCATTTCGGTTTCCGTGGAAACCTTTGATTCCAACCACGTGGCCAACCAGACCATACACGACCTGGTAATGAAGCACTTCGACCTGCGTCCGGCCGCAATAATCCAGGACCTGACCCTGCGGCGACCCATTTATCAGCAGACCGCAGCCTACGGGCACTTCGGCCGGGACGATCTGGACCTGCCCTGGGAGCGGACCGATAAGGCCGAAACCTTGCGGAAGGAGGCGGGCCTATAGGTTCTCCTTACTGTCTTTGCGAGCCCTTCGGCTGCGCTCAGGATAAACTCCGCGAAGCAATCTCACCTTACTCTCATGAGATTGCTTCGGGCCTACGGCCCTCGCTATGATAATCGAATAAACCTGGGAAAACCCTCGCTTCCTTTGGTCGGCGTCCTGCTGGCGCCTGCCGAAGAATGATAAAATATGTAAGTGAGGGTTTTTTATTGGATGTTTTCGGGGAGTGGATATGGCTGCGGACATTAAATTCGGCACCGACGGATGGCGAGCTTTAATCGCTGAGGACTTTACTTTTGCCAATGTTGCTCGCTGCGCCCAGGGGTTATCGGACTATTTGAAGGAGGAAGGTTCGGCGGCCAAAGGCCTGGTGGTGGGCTACGATACGAGGTTCCTGTCCCAAAATTTTGCGGAAACCGTGGCCGGGGTATGTGCCGGAAATGGCATAAAAGCATATCTATCCGGCCAGGCGGCTCCCACCCCGGTGATCAGCTTTAATGTGCTGCACCTTAAAGCGGCGGGGGCGGCGATAATTACGGCCAGCCATAATCCAGGGAGCTGGAACGGGTTCAAGTTCAAACCGGAGTATGCCGGCAGCGCGACTCAGGAGATTACCGACCGCCTGGAGGGTTTTATTGCCCGGAGTGGAAGGGCTGAATCCATGTCACTGGAGGAAGGGAAGAAACGGGGGTTGATTGTGGCTATTGACCCGGCTCCTCCCTACCTGGAGCGAATCCGGTCCTTGGTGGATGTAGTGGCGATTCAGCAATCCGGGCTGCGGGTAGCGGTCGATGCCATGTTCGGAGCGGGAGCCGGTTATTTCCCCACCCTGCTGTCCGGTGGTCCGACCACCGTGGAGGAAATGAACGGTTACGTCAATCCAGCCTTCCCGGGAATGGAGCAGCCCGAACCCATCGCCCATAATCTGACCGGACTGTCGAAGACGATCAAGGAGAAGCGTTGCTCAGTTGGGTTGGCGCTGGACGGTGACGCCGACCGGGTGGGGGTGATGGACGAAGAAGGGGCCTTCATCAGCACTCTGGAGGTGTTTTCCTTGCTGGCCCTATACTTGCTTCAGGAGAAGGGCCAGCGGGGCGCTTTGGTCAAAGGAGTAACCTCCTCCATGATGCTGAACAAGCTGGGCCAGCAGTACGGCGTCGATGTCCATGAAATGAAGGTCGGGTTCAAGTACATAGGGCCCAAGATGTCGGAGGTCGACGCGTTGATGGGTGGCGAAGAGAGTGGTGGCTTTGCCTTTCGAGGGCATATCCCCGAGCGCGATGGAATTCTCAGCGGACTTTACATTCTGGAGTATATGGCCAGAACGGGCAAGACGCCCTCCCAGCTGGTCGGCAATCTCTTCGACCAAGTTGGCTCTTACTCCTACCAGCGCCGCGACGTGGCATTCAATCCCCAGGCGAGGGAGGAGATTCAGCAGCGGCTCGATAGCCCAGACTTAACGGAACTGGCCGGAATGCCGGTCATCGGGTCCGACCAAATAGACGGACGAAGGCTGTTGTTTGAAGACGGCTGGCTCGCTTCCAGGTTTTCGGGAACCGAGCCCCTGCTGCGGATCTACTGCGAGTCCAGCACACCGGCTCAAGTTACCCGGCTGCTGGATGCGGCCGCTTCTTACCTGGGGGTCTAACCAATCAGGGGTTGCCCCTCCTGGGTTGCCAAAAATGAATAGGGGCGGATAAAGCCCTTGCAAATCCGCATATGTCCTGGCTTCGTAGCAACCGGTGAGGTTAAAGCCCGGTGAAGTTAAAGCCCTTAACGCCGGGGCGGCAACATCGTTCCCTGCTCCCCCGCATCTAAATAATTGGTGAGACGAAATCCAGTTTTGTCTTGCTAGATTGGAGGCGGAAAAGACCGCTGACGGGAGTTGCTCCGGATGTCCCTAGCCAAAAGTTTATCTACAACCTTTCGCGAAACAAACTTGCTGCGCAGCGTGGTGCTGCCCGTGCTGGTCGCCACTACTGCCCTGTCAGTGGCGGTTATTGGCGCCCTAATAATCAGAGGTGATGGGGGCATCGACGGGGTCAACGGGTTTGTCGAGCTTTTGTCTGGAAGATCGGGCGCATTCTTGGGTGGCCTGGCGGGCGCCTCATTCCTATTTGCCTTTGCCGCCGGAATGGCGTCCGCGGTAAATCCCTGCGGGTTCGCCATGCTACCCGCTTATTTGGGTCTTTACTTGGGTAGCAACGACCAGAACGGCGGGGCCGCACATCCAGTTCGGCACTTCGGCAGGGCGTTTATAATCGGAGGGTCGGTCACCGCAGGATTTGTGGTGCTTTTCGGCACAGCCGGCACATTAATTAGCTTCGGAGCTTCTTTCGTTGCCGATATTCTCCCGTGGCTAGGGCTGGTAATTGGCATCTTGCTGGCTATCGCCGGTGCGTGGCTCTTAAGTGGAAGGAAACTGTACACCGGGTTCGCCGCCCGGGCCGCGACCCACATGGGAGACCCCAACCAGGTGGGAGTAAAGGGATACTTCTTGTTTGGGTTGAGCTACGGCACCGCCTCGCTAAGTTGCACCCTGCCCATTTTCTTGGCGGTTCTCGGAGT
>JADFQT010000114.1 GCA_022561675.1 Chloroflexota bacterium | reverse complement strand
AAAAGTCGCCGGAAAATCGCTGCAAGCCCCAGGAGGAAGGCCGTGCCCCAGTATACAGACAAACCTGTCGGCCGCAAAGCTCTCCTTCCTTGTCAGGGTCTTCCCATTGGTCTATCATCCTGAATAGACCGGGGTTCGAGTTGACAGGTTCGAGCTAGAACTGGCGAGCTAGGCCAGGCGAGCTAGCACCAGCGAGCTAGAATGGAAAAGCAGGAGTTTCTGAAGCAATTGAGGGGCATAGTCGGGCGGGAAAACCTGATTTCCCACCCCGAGGACCTGCTGGTTTACGAATATGACGGCTCCATCGACCGCGCCATGCCGGAGGCGGTGGTCCTGCCTTCCTGCACCGAGCAGGTCAGCCGGGTTTTGGCGCTGGCCTACCGGGAGGGAGTTCCGGTGGCGGGACGCGGCTCCGGTACCGGGCTTAGCGGCGGAGCGATAGCTCCTCCCGGCGGCATCCAGGTCGTTTTCACCAGAATGAACCAAATTCTGGAAGTGGACCCGGAAAATTTGACCGCTACCGTCGAGCCGGGAGTGATAAATTTGGACCTGGACACCCAAGCGCGCAAGCTGGGGCTCAGGTACGCGCCGGACCCTTCCAGTCAAAAAGCCTGCAGCCTGGGCGGCAACATTGCTGAGAACGCTGGCGGTCCCCACTGTCTGGCCTACGGAACAACCACCAACCACGTGCTGAGCATGGAAGTAGTACTGGAGGACGGAGCGATAGTTCAGCTGGGCGGTCCGGCCCGGGAGGTTCCCGGCTACGACCTGCGGGGAGTGTTTGTCGGCTCTGAGGGAACCTTCGGACTGGCCACCAAAATTACCGTGCGATTGTTGCCGCTGCCGGAGATGGTGAAGACCTTCCTGGGCGTCTTCCCGGACATAGAGTCGGCCTGTTCCGCTGTCTCCGCCATCATCGGACTCGGGATCGTGCCGGCAGCCCTGGAAATGATCGACGCTACCACCATTCGCGCCGTGCAGAGCGTGATGGACGCCGGTTATCCCAATGATGCCGGAGCGGTCCTGCTGGTGGAACTGGAGGGGCTTACCGAGGAGGTTGAGGAGATAAGCGAAGAGGTCCAGTCTTCGTTGTGGGAAACCGGAGCCGCCGACGTCCGGGTGGCCGAGGAGTCGACAGAGCGGGAGAAACTGTGGTTGGGCCGCAAAACTGCCTTCGGTGCCTTCGGAGCCATCGCGCCTAACTACTACCTGGTCGACGGGGTGGTTCCCCGCACGCGGCTTGCTGACGTGCTGCGGCTGGTGGGCGAGGTATCCACCAGGTACGGTATCACGATCGCCAACGTCTTCCACGCTGGGGATGGCAACATTCACCCCTGCATGTTGTTCGACGAACGGGAGCCGGGCATATTACCCAAGGTCATGGCCGCCGGCGCTGAGCTGATGGAATACTGCGCCGAAGTCGGCGGAACCTTGAGTGGTGAGCACGGGATTGGTCTGGAGAAGAAGGAGTTCATGCCCCTGGTCTTCACCGATGATGACATGGCTGCCATGCGTCAGGCCCGGGACGCCTTCGCTCCGGAGAACCGGCTGAATCCCGGCAAGATTTTCCCCGACGGCACCCCACCCAGCATCGCCCCCCACCGGCCTACCGCTCCGGGGATGTTTATCTAAACTAATGCCAAGATTTAGCACGCGGGGGTTGGTATGGCGGTACATGTAAGTCCCAATTCGGATTGGGTATATTGTCGGACTTGACCCCCACGCTGGAGCCGCCGGCCGGTCTGCTCAGCGCTGACTCGCTGCTGCCTCCCGAAACCTACGCCGGCTACGCCATTGACGGTTTGACCCCCCAGTGGGTGGTCAAACCCGCCAACCGGCGGGAAGCTGCCCAGGTACTGGGTTGGGCATCTTCGGAAGGCAGCAAGGTGGCTCCCTGGGGCGGTGGCACTCAGGTAAGTCTGGGCAACCCGCCGGAAGAGCTGCACCTGGTGCTGGACCTGAGCCGCCTGGACCAGGTGGTGGATTTTCAACCGGCCGACCTGACGGTCACCGTCGAGGCGGGTATCACCCTGGAGTCGCTGCAGCGCCATCTGGCCACGGCTGGGAAGTTCCTTCCACTGGAAGCGCCCCTGGCGGGTCGGGCCACGGTGGGCGGCATTCTGGCCACCAGCTCGGTGGGCCCCCTGCGCCACGCCTACGGCCTGCCCCGTGACTGGCTCATCGGCATTAGGGTAATCAGCCCGGCGGGAGACGAAACCAAAGCCGGCGGACGGGTCGTCAAAAATGTCACCGGGTACGACCTGAACAAGTTATATACCGGCTCTTTGGGGACCCTTGGCGTGATCGTCGAGGCAACTTTCAAGCTGGCGCCACTGCCGGCTAACCAGTCGGCTTTGGTGGCATCCTTTCCGTCGGTACAGCAGGGAATCGAAGCGGGCCGGACTCTATCGCGCCAGGTGTTTTCTCCCCAGGGGCTGCAGGTGCTGAATGGGGCAGCGTCGCGGCGGTTGGAGCTGGCCACGGAATCCCAACCTATGGAAACCGGCATGGAAGCAGTCATGCCGGCCGCCGTCCTGGCCTTCTTTGCCGGGCGCCCTCAGGCCCTCCGCCGACGGTTGACGGAGTCAGCCCAGCTGCTGAAAAGACTGGGAGCGACCAGTGTGAAACAGAAACAGGATGCTGATGCCCTGGCATTATTACGCGGCGTCACCGACCTGGGCTGGGCCGAGGAAACTCGATCCGAAATGGTATTGAAGATAAATCTCCCGCCCGCGGCCTCGCTGCAAATGAGTGACTGGTTGCAGGCGGACCCGGCTTTCGGCGGGAACTACGCAGGCGTCGGCAGCGTTGTCGATGTTGGCTTCGGGGGAATCCGCCTGCTGTCCTGGGGCCCATCCGGCGGGACGGCGGAGGATATTCGGCGGCTACGAGAGACAGCGGGGACGCTGGGAGGCTCCGTGGTCGTGGAGCAGTGCCCCCTGGCCTGGAAACGGGAGCTGGACGTATGGGGTGACCTTCCGTCGGGAATGGACTCGGGAATGGAGATAATGCGGCGGCTCAAGAATAAGTTCGACCCCCACCGGACGCTGAATCCCGGCAGATTTATCGGCGGGTTGTGATGGTTCGGTTGTTATGATGGAATCCAGTTTCGAGCAGCGCTTGAATCAGGAGCCCGGCTTTCTGGGTCCCGATTCCCCGGCTGAGGACGACCTGTATCGCTGCGTCCACTGCGGGCTCTGCCTCAGCTCCTGCCCCACCTACCTGGAATTGGGCGTGGAGACCGAATCACCCAGAGGCCGTATCGCCTTGATGAAGGCGGTCAACGAAGGCCGTCTGGGCATCAGCAGCCGGGTGGTGTCCCACTGGGAAATGTGCCTCCAATGCCGGGCTTGCGAGGCGGTTTGCCCCTCCGGTGTTCCCTACGGACGTATCATGGAATATACCCGGTCCCAGGTGCTGGGGCAGGGTAAGCAGGGCGACGACCTGAAACGGGTGAGCAAGCTATTCTTGCGGGGGGCTCTGCCTCACACCGGACGGCTGCGCCTGGGGGCCCAAATCCTTCGTATCTACCAGCGCTCAGGGTTCCAAATACTGGTGCGGAGGTCGGGGGTGCTGAAGCTGCTGCCCGGCCACCTGGATCAGTTGGAGTCTCAATTACCGGTGATGGGCAGGACCTTTTTCGGCCCGGCTCAAGAAGTCTTTCCGGCTCAGGGGCAGAAAAAAATGACCGTGGGGCTGCTCTCCGGCTGCGTTATGCCCCTGATGCAGGGCGACACCATGCGGGCGACGGTGCGGGTGCTGAACCGCAACGGCTGCGACGTGGTGGTGCCGGTAGGCCAGGGCTGCTGCGGGGCCCTCAATCTGCACAGCGGTGACCTGGACAATACGCGGGCAATGGCCCGGCGCAATATCGACATCTTTCTCGCTGCCGGAGTGGACCGCATTGTGACGGCCTCCGCCGGATGTGGTTCCAATATGAAGGAGTATGACGAGCTGCTGAAAAACGATGCCGAATATTCGGAGAAGGCCCGGCAATTCAGCAAGCTGACCGAAGACATCACCGAATTTCTGGTGAACCTGCCGCTGGTGCCGCCCAAGGCCCGTATTGAACGCAAGATTACCTATCAGGACCCCTGTCATCTGGTCCATGCGCAGCGAATTGCCGAAGCGCCTCGAACCATCATCAACGCCATACCCGGCGTGGAGCTACTGGAGCTGGAGGGTTCCACCATATGCTGCGGCTCGGCAGGGATCTATTCAGCGGTGCAGCAGGAGCTGGCCGGGCGGATCTTGGAGCATAAGCTGGACCACCTGGAGGAAACCGGGGCCCAGCAGGTGGTCACCGCCAACCCGGGTTGCATGGCTCAGCTGGAAGGAGGCGTGCGCAGGCGTGGGCTTTCCATCGATGTCGCCCACGTGGTGGACCTGCTTGATGAAGCCTACCGTGCCGAGGAAGAGAACTCTGAGGAACTGTTTTAAAGAGCTGATTTTCCCCCCTTGCCAAGGGGAGGGACAATTTAGTCACCCTCCAAGGCGGTCACTTCCTAAACTAATGCCAGGGAGCTCCCTGGCAGTCCCATCTTAGCCAGTTTGGGAAGAACCGGCGTAATCGGGGGATGATTCGCCTAGGCTTCCTCGTTAGAACCGGCCGGGCTAAAACTGGCCAGGGCTCGCTGGGCTGCGGCCAATCCGGAACCGTAGGCAACCTCGTAGCCCTGGCCGGGTAAAATCATCTCCAGGGCCGACAGGAAAGCGAAGACATTGGATTCCTTGGCGCCATCCCCCATCAGCCCAATGCGCCAGACCTTGCCCTGCAGCTCTCCCAAACCACCACCTATCTCGATGTTGTAGTCATCCAACAGCTGCTTTCTCACTGCGGCATCCTCTACGCCCTCCGGTACCAGGGCGGCGGTCAATGGGTTGAGCCGGTATTGGGGATCGGCCAGGAGCTTCAGCCCTAGGGCTTCGAGACCGGCCCGAAGCGCGGCAGAGGTTCGGGCGTGACGGTTAAGCCGCTCCTCAATGCCTTCCTCCATCATCATCCGCAGCGCCTCCCGCAAGGCGTAGGTCATGGATATGGGTGAGGTATGGTGGTAAGCGCGGGTGTCAGACCAGTAGGCTTCCAGATCTTTGAGATTGAAGTAGAAACTCTGGACCGGTGTTTTGCGGCGGTTGATGACCTCCATCGCTCGCTGCCCTAGACTGATGGGAGCCAGACCCGGAGGAGCGCCCAGACATTTTTGGCTGGCGCTGTAGCAAACGTCGATGTCCCAATCGTCCATGCGGACGTCATGGCTTCCCAGGGAAGTGACCGCGTCTACGACCATCAGAGCGTCGTGCTGGTGAGCCAGCTCAATGGCCTCGGTCAACGGCGTGAGGCTACCCGTGGAGGTCTCCGCGTGGACCATTCCGACCATCTTGACTTGGCGATGCTTCTTGAGTTCGTCAGCCAGGGCCTCAACGTCGGCGGGCTTGCCCCAAGGGGAATCCACGAAAAAGGTATCCGCTCCGCACCGGCCGGCGATGTCGGCCAGGCGATCTCCAAAAAAACCATTGCGGCAGATTATTGCCGTATCTCCCGGCTCCAGGACATTGGCGCAGGCTGCTTCCATGGCTCCAGTGCCTGTGGAAGACAGCGGCAGCGTCATGAAATTGGAGGTGTGATACACCTGCCGAAGCATTTCGCAGACATCATCCATCACCCGGAAGAACTGCGGGTCCAGATGTCCCAACAGCGGGGCAGTCATGGCCTGCAATACCCGGGGGTGCACACTGGTGGGTCCGGGACCCATCAAAAGGCGGGTAGGGGGCTGAAATTCGTCAAGATAGGAAGGAGACACTTATATCCTCACGAAATTAGAATCTCTGGAAATAGACCGTCGTTGAGAAGTTAGCGTGGTGCTTAGGGGGGAGCATGAGAGGTATTCGTTCGTCGTGAGCTTGTCGAACCATGAACAATCGCTCTCGCAAACCCTCCAGGCCTGGGAGTAAGGAGTGCAACTCGGGCATAAGAAAAGCCGGGCTGTCCGGATCTCAAGCTGGGTTAGACGACCGCCGAGGCCCCTCCGTCGATGTTTATGGCCACGCCATTCAGGTAGCTGGCTCGCTCGGAAGCCAGGAAGGCGATGACATCTCCGGCCTCGTGAGTTTCGGCAACGCGACCCAACGGAACGCCCCGCGCCTTGGCGGTCTGGTCGTAAAACTCTTCGATGGTCAAATTGGGATCGGACTGCTTCAAGCGCTCGTAGCGGCGCTCATGCTGTCCACTCTTGATGACACCGATACAGACGGTGTTTACCAGAATATTGTCTGGTCCCAGGTCTTTGGACAATCCCTTGGTGATTGCGATACCCGCGGCTCGGGATATGGAGGTGGGCATGGAAGATGGCCCGGGGGTACGGCCACCCAGATTGGTAACGTTGATGATCCGGCCGCCGCCAACCTTCCGCATTTCCGGAACCGCCGCGCGGATGAAACGAATGGCACCCCACACCTTCAACTCGAAGTCCGACTCCCAGTCTTCATCGCTGACGTCTTCGAAGGGCTTGGCCATGGAAATCCCGGCGTTATTGACCAGAATGTCCAGCCGGCCATAGTTATCCAGCGCGGCCTTCACCACCCGGGGAGCGGTATCCGGGTCCGACACATCCCCGGGGACCGGCAGCACCACCCCTTCGGTGGCGGTGCGGATATCCAGCGCCGCCTGCTCCAAAACCTCGGGACGGCGAGCCACAATGATCACCCGGGCACCCTCTTGGGCCATGCGCAGTGCGGCAAATTTGCCGATTCCCTCGCTGCCCCCGGTAACTATCGCGACCTTATCCGTCAGTCCCAAATCCATGAGTTGCGCTCCTTGCCGCCTGCCAGCTAAATCCGGCCCATTATAGCACAGGGCCGGCGGCCCCCCGGGGTATTAAAATGTCGTCCCAGACCCTCATAGCTCAATGCCGGCGGCGGCGGCCACCGTTGGGACATCCTTGTCCCCCCGGCCGCTCAAGCACACCAGGACACTTTCCTCGACGGAGAGTTGGGCGGCCAGCCGGCTGGCGTGGTAGATGGCATGGGACGATTCCAAGGCCGGTATTATCCCTTCAGTACGGCAGAGCAGGTGAAAGCCCTCCAATGCCTGGTCATCGGTGACGGCCACGTATTGCGCGCGACCGGTGTCCTTCAAAAAACTATGTTCGGGTCCCACACCGGGGTAATCCAATCCGGCGGAAATGCTGTGAGTTCCCATCACCTGTCCGTGGGAGTCCTGTAGCAGATAGGACATGGAGCCGTGCAGTACTCCGGGCTGACCGGCGTTTAGCGATGCGGAATGCTTCCCCGAATCCAGCCCCGCTCCACCGGCCTCAACCCCCACCAGCGCCACTGACGCATCTCCGATGAACCGGTGGAAAATGCCAATGGCATTGCTGCCCCCGCCGACGCAAGCCACCACATAGTCGGGCAGCCTTTCCTCTGCCTGGAGCCACTGGTCGCGAGCCTCCCGCCCGATAACCGATTGGAAATCCCGCACCAGCATGGGATAGGGGTGAGGTCCCACGACGCTGCCGATGAGGTAGTGAGTCGATTCAACGTTGGTCACCCAATCCCGAATCGCCTCGTTGATCGCGTCTTTCAAGGTTTGCGTACCGGAAGCCACGGTAATGACCTCGGCCTCCAGCAGACGCATGCGGTACACATTCAACGACTGCCGCTGGATGTCCTCGGCGCCCATATACACCACGCATTGCAGGTCCAGCATGGCGCAGACGGTGGCAGTGGCCACGCCGTGCTGCCCGGCCCCGGTTTCGGCGATAATCCTCTGCTTGCCCATCCTGCGGGCCAGCAATCCCTGCCCCAGGGCATTGTTGATCTTGTGCGCCCCGGTATG
>JADFQT010000113.1 GCA_022561675.1 Chloroflexota bacterium | reverse complement strand
CATAGCTCCTTGAATGCCAGCAAGTACTCATTGGTCGCCGCTCCTCGATCCGCGAAAGGAGGGGCTCCCAAGGCCTGAAACTCCTCCTCCATCCAGCCGACACCGACACCCAGGATCAGCCGTCCCTGGGAAAGCACGTCCAGCGTGGCGAGAATCTTCGCAGCCAGCAGGGGAGGACGATAGGGGACGATCATCACGCTGGGAACCAACCGAATTCGGCTGGTGACTCCGGCTAGATAGGTGAGCAGGGTCAACTGCTCGAAGTACTCCCCCTTTTCTCCGCCCGGGAATTCCCCTCCCACGGTGTAAGGGTAGGGGGATTCGATCTCCTTCGGCACCAGGATGTGGTCACCGGCAACCATGCAATAAAATCCCAACTCGTCGCCCCGACGCGCGATGGCCGCCAGAGGCTCAGGGCGGGCGGTGGGACCGTGATTCGGCAAATAAAAGCCGAACTTCATAGGACAACTCGGGTGGCCTGTTGGAGTTTATTCGGCAGGCGATTATAGCTCCCGTACTATATCTCCAATGAGTTCTGTTGTCCAACCCCGGCAGTCCGGAAAAGGATGGGCGGCAGCCGCCGGGGACTGCCAATATTGAGGGGCCGGCCATACGACGGTTCATTCCTCGCCCAGCTCTGGGACGGCAGTAAGCCCCACGGCCTTGCCCCATTGCAAGGCTGCTGTCTCAGGGGATTCCCCAGCTGTTCTGGAGCGATTCTCAGGTTCCAACGCCCTTTGGATTGTGGACAAAGTTCATTATTGGCAGCGGACCGTCCTTCAGTTAGAATGAGCCAGACTATAGCAAAGCCAAGGTTGGATCTGCGTGGAGCGCCGTACGAGCACCTACGCGCATCATCTTTGCATTAGTTTAGAAAAGTAGGGAGGTTTCTCATGGCTTTGACTCTTGCGGAAGCCAATCGGATAGTTGAAGGCGCCCTGGCCCAGGCCGCCGAGTTCAACATCAAGGTAAGCGTTGCGGTGTGCGACGCCGGGGGCAGGCTGGTGGCGCTTAACCGCATGGACGGCGCCATTTGGGCCGGCGCCTACGGCAGCCAGGGCAAAGCAGTGGCCTCGGCGGCCTTCGGCAGGCCCAGTGGGGAGCTTACGGAGCGGGCGGATCAACCGACTCCCCGGGGCATCGCGGCGGCCGAAGGGGGACACATGATCATGGGGCAGGGCGCGCTCCCAATCATCCGCAATGGGCTAATTGAAGGCGCCTGCGGCGTTGGCGGCGGCACCAGCCAGCAGGATGAAGACTGCGCCCGAGCCGGTCTCGCCAAGATTTAGTTCGAGTTTGAAATGCTCCTCCCCATTGCCATGGGCTGACAGAGGCATGCACTGTAGCTGAGGACCCGAATTACCATGTCATTTCGAGGGAGGGAAGCGACCGAGAAATCTTAGATTCCTCGCCTCCGCTACGTTCCGGCTCGGAATGACATCATTCTTCAGGCGAAGCCGTATTCAGGCGCGCTAAAATTTCCCACGTCTCTGTGCCTTGGTAAGGCGTAGGAACCGATTTTTTGCCCACGTTTTCCGGTACACATTTAGGGAATCAGGGCGATCACCGATGCCGGCGAGCCGCTGCCGCCCCGGAGCCGTAGGATTCCTATCACCAGCGTGCTGCCGGTCGGCGGCAACTGGTCCAGGCCGGTCAGGTTGGCCAGAACAATACGCGGCTGCTCCAGCAGCAGCTTGCTTACGGAGAAGCTAGAGTCCTGACCTGGGTCCACTCCGTGGGTGTCGATGCCCAGCCCGGCGATTCCCCGCTGCTCCAGGAGGAGCCTGACCGCGTCAATGCTGAAGCCGGGGAAATGGAGGCCGGAGCCGGCCTGTTGTCCCAGGTACTCCCCCAGGTACTCCGAAGGCTCGTCCCACTTCTCGCCCCAACCCGTGTGGGCCAGTACCACGCTACCGCCGGGGATTCGGCCGTGACGGCCTTCCCATTCCCGCAGGTCGCACCGGGAGAAGGCGTAGTCCGGGTGGCCTAGGGCCTTCTGGCGAAGGTCGATGACCACGGCAGGCGCCACCAGGGACTCCGGTGCGTAAGCGTCAATGGTAGGACCATCGGCGTAAAAGCAGCTGGGCGCGCTCAGGTGGGTGCCGGTATGCTCACCCATGGCAAAGCGGCGGAGGTGATAACCTTCCTGGTCCAACCGGGCGGTCGTTTCAAACTGGACTGCCGGGTCTCCCGGCCAGACGGGCATGGCCGGATGGATCGCCCGGCTTAAATCCAAAACCCGGGAATAAACGATTTTCCCGGGTGAGGATCCAGGTAATGAATCAGAGGGGGCCGGACCCGGCTCAGGCGATGGCTCATTTAATGGTTCAGGCACTGACTCTATCCGGGTCAGCCGTGACTGACCAGCCCTTCATCCACCATCGCCTTGATGGCTCCATCGAAGGCCGCCAGGCTCTGGTCGATGTCCGCCTCGGTATGCACGCCGGAGAGCACGCCACTGGTGCGGGACATGAGGTCGACTCCCCGAACCTGTACTGCCTGGCGGAAAGCCTTCTGGGTTTCCGGGGACTGATTCTTCAGCGCATTGGCGTCCAGGCCCTCGATGGACCTGCTGCCAAAAAAGAGGTGGAAGGTGGAAGACTCACCGTACACGCAGGCGGCTACTTCGTACCGGTCCACGATCTCGCCTAATCCCCGCCTCAGCCGCTCCGCCATGCGATCGGCCGTTTCCTGCATCTCTCCGGTAGCTACAATTTTCAGGGCCGCGTTGCCCGTGGCGGCGGCATAGGGATTGGCGTTAAATGTTCCGCCGTGCAGCACCCGTTCAAAGCGGTCGTGATGGGAGTCGCCGCTCTGCTCCATGACCGCCATGAACTCGCTTTTGCCGGCTACCGCGCCGCCGGGCAGTCCGCCGGTTAGGATCTTGGCCAGGGTGCA
Source organism: Chloroflexota bacterium (assembly GCA_022561675.1). Classification (GTDB taxonomy): domain Bacteria; phylum Chloroflexota; class Dehalococcoidia; order Lucifugimonadales; family UBA3495; genus JADFQT01. The sequence continues at coordinate 5,066 of JADFQT010000113.1, read as the reverse complement.
CAGGTCGGGATCTATTCCCAGCCGCGCTTGCGCGCCGCCGGGACTCCAGCGAAATCCGGTAATAACCTCGTCCAAGATCATCACCACCCCATGCTCCCGGGTCAGCTTGCGCACCCCCTGAAGAAAGTCGGGCTGCAACGGAACCGTGCCGTAAGAGGCTCCCGACGCCTCGGTGATCACTGCAGCGATGTCAGCATCGCTGGTCAGAACCCGCTCCAAAGCTGCCAGGTCCGGCGGCAGCACCACCACCGAATCCAAAACTCCTTGGGGTATGCCGATAGAGGCAGGTACGTCAAAGGGGGGCAGATTCCCCGGCATCACATAGTCGTGCCAGCCGTGGTAGTGGGACTCCCAGCGGATAATCTTGTCCTTGCCGGTATGGGCCCGGGCGATGCGCAGGGCCAGCATGGTCGCCTCGGCTCCGGAACCGACAAAGCGGATCTTTTCCGCACAGGGAATGAGCTGGTGTACCCGCTCTCCCCACTCCAACATTGCCTCCACCGGCCCGCCGTAATGGGAGCCGAAGGGAGCGGCCTGGACCAGGGCCTCTACCACCTGCGGATGGGCATGGCCCAGCAACAGGGACGCCGAACCCATGCCGTAGTCGATGTATTCGTTGCCATCCACGTCCCACTTGCGGGCTCCCTGTCCCCGAGCAATGGAGATAGGAAAGGGATCCGCCACATAGCCGTCGTGCCCGGCGCTTCCCGAGGGGAAGAGTTCCTGGAATTGGGGGTATAGCTCGGCCGACCGAGGATTTTTTCTGACGAAGGCCTCCCTTATGGTTTCGGCCCGGTTGGTTTCAGCCATTATCGCCTCCTGTTTCCCGGTTTGCGGACTCCACCGGTTTGCGGTTCCCAATTGTAACATTCCAGGGCATTTTTGAGACATATTTATGTTGATCCCGCAGGGCAATCGCGTCTTATTATTATTGTGAAATTTGTTTAAAATAATAGCCATCATGCTGGAACTAGGAAGGGGTGGTGATGGTTGGGGCGTTGGAGGACCCCAGGATTGACCGCACTAAGCGCCACAAACTCTTGGATATCGTCACCATTGCCCATTGTGGCACCATCTGCGGCGCTGATTTCTGGGTGGATATCGAGCTTTTCGGCAAATGTAAAGAGGAGTGGTTCCGGACCTTTCTCGAACTGCCCAACAGTCGCGTGGAAGTCCGGGGCATGGTCGGAGCGCGCGGCCGTGCGCTCCGACCATGCCTAAATCACAAGCCCTCCCTATCGAAATGGTGTTAGGCAATGCGGCCCAAATTCATTGTCGATGTAAACGTCGGGCGTTTGGCCACCTGGCTCAGGATTATGGGATATGACGCGGCCTTTCCCCGCACCGCCAGCGACAATGAATTGGTACGGCTGGCCCTCAAACAGGACCGGCTGCTGATTACCCGGGACTCGGGATTCCTGCTGAGAAGGTCCGTTCGTTTGGGTCAATTACGCATGCTGTACGTGGTAGCCGATGACCTGCGGGGCCAGTTGCGCCAGTTGATTCGGGAGCTGCATTTGAACCTGGACAACGGCTTTTCTCGCTGTCTACGCTGCAATGAGCCGCTCGCGCCGGTGGACAAGGCGGCGGTGGCTGACCAGATCCCCGACTATGTAGCCCGCACCCAGACAGTCTTCAGCCAGTGCTCCAGTTGCCGTCGGGTCTACTGGCCCGGCACTCACTGGTCCAACATGATTAGTGAGCTGGCCAGGGCGAATCAGGAGGAATGATGACCCGAGCCGCATTTATCTACGAGAGCGCTTTATCTCAGCATGTGCTCCGCCAGGATCACCCCATGCGACCGGCCCGCCTGCGCCATACTTACCAGCTGCTTCAAGCCTACGGAGCCTTTGACGACGGGAAATCCCAACTGCTGGCTCCCCGCCCAGCCACTCTGGAAGAGCTGGGGTTGCTCCACACCTCCGAATATATCGCGGCGGTCCGAGGCCTGAGCTCCGGCCTCAGCGTACGCCACGCCGAGCGATTCGGCTTCAGCTCCATGGGAGACAACCCGATCTACGACGGAATGTACGAGGCGGCGCTCCTCAGCACCGGCGCGACCATAATGGCCGCCGAGCTGGTCGCCAGCCACCAGTTGGACGTGGCCTTCAACATTTCGGGCGGGCTGCATCACGCCGCTCCGGGCCATGCGTCCGGGTTTTGCATCTTCAACGACCCGGCGGTGGCGATCAAATACCTGCTGAGCCTGGGGCTGCGGGTTGCCTACGTTGATATCGATGCCCATCATGGAGATGGAGTCCAGAACGCGTTCATCGATGATAACCAAGTCCTGACCATCTCGATCCATGAATCCGGTAGATACCTCTTCCCCGGAACCGGATTCGTCGAAGAGACGGGGACGGCACCAGCCATTGGCTACTCGGTAAACCTGCCTCTCTACCCCTATACGGAAGATGAGGTTTATCTCCAGGCCTTCCAGGAGGTTGTTCCGCCGCTGCTGGCGGCCTTCGCCCCGGATATTTTGGTTACCCAACTGGGCATCGACAGCTACCACACCGACCCGCTGACCCACTTGCAAGTAACCTCCCGGGGCTTCGTGGGGGCTGTCCGATTCTTTTCAGGATTGGGCTTACCCTGGCTGGCTTTAGGAGGGGGAGGCTACGACCTGGGAGCGGTGGCGCGCTGCTGGAGCTTGGCTTATGGAGTGATGGTGGACGCGGAATGGCCGAATACCATCCCCGTGGAGCTGTCCCAGGTGCTGGGAGCTACCCAGCTAAGAGACACCTTGAAGCTGGAGATACCGGAGGACGTGCGGCTAGAGACGAGGCGGTTGGCTGAGGAAGGTGTGGCCGCGATCAAGAAGGGGGTGTTCCCTCTCTTCGGCATCAAGGGATAAAGGCCGCCCGGCCTCGGCGATCTCTGTTTGGCTTGAAATCGGCGCCAACCGGGCAGGCGGTTTTTGGCTTTAATCGACCTGTTTAATTGACCTGGTGAGCTTTCCGGAGCAACTCCTTGGCGGCTTCGCCGATGTTGGCTTCTATCGAGTCGCGCAACGTGGAGTAGATCGCCTTGTTGATGGCGTTCATCTTCCAGGTTTCATAATCCGGATCTACTTGATAGCTGTTCTGAAGGGCTATCAATCTCTGAAGCAAACTCAGGTAGTGGTACTGCAGCGGGGTTAGGGTCAGGTCAATTCCTTCTATGGTACCGGTTGTCCCGGTTTCCCCATTTTCCGCCAATTCCTGATCCGCGCTTTCTGATTGTGAGCTCATCTATACTCTCCTAGATGGAGCCGTGTACGGCCAATGCCGGCCTACGTTGAAACATTATAACAGACAGTCCATACCAGCAGTAAAGGGGCTATGCTCCAGTTTAGACTTCCCTGAACTCGCCTTCAACGGTGCTGTCACCCGCTTCATCTTCGCCGGAGGCGCCGTCGGCGGGGGATACGTCCTCTGAATCCTCGCCGCCGCCGGGTATGTCGCCCGTATCCATATCTCCCATCGGGCCATCCGTAGGGATATCGCTAGCCGCGGCCTGGCTATAAACCGCTTGCCCCAGCCGTTGCAGTGCGCTGTTCAGGTCGGCCATGGAGGTCTGCATCTCCGGCACGCTGTTGGCTTCAATAGCGGATTTCAGCGTGGTCAGTTTCCCTTCCACCTCTTCCTTCAAGTCCGCCGGTACCTTGTCGGCGTTATCGGCTATCATCTTCTCGGTGGTGTAAACCAGCGAGTCGGCCTGGTTTCTGGTTTCCACCTCGGCGCGACGGAGTTGGTCATCGCTCTCGTGGGTTTTAGCGTCATCGACCATCCGTTCAATCTCTTCTTTAGCCAGGCCGGAACTGGGCTGGATAACTATCTTCTGCTCCTTGCCGGTACCCTTGTCAGCTGCGGAGACGCTGAGAATGCCGTTGGCGTCGATGTCGAAGGAAACCTCAATCTGGGGCACCCCTCTGGGCGCCGGCAAGACGCCGTCCAGGATAAACCTGCCGATGGACTTGTTATCCGAGGCCATCTGCCGCTCGCCCTGCAGAACGTGAATGTCCACACTGTTCTGGTTATCGGCGGCGGTGGTGAAGGTCTCCGCCTTTTTGGTGGGAATGGTGGTATTCCTGGTAATCAGGTTGGTCATTACGCTGCCCAGAGTTTCCAGGCCCAGAGTCAGCGGAGTGACGTCCAGCAAAACGATGTCGCCAACTTCACCGCCCAGGATGCCGGCTTGGATCGCCGCGCCCAGGGCCACGACCTCGTCCGGATTGACCGACCGGCTGGGCTCCTTGCCGAATATACCCTTGACCTTCTCCTGAACGGCGGGCATGCGGGTCATCCCTCCAACCAGCACCACGTCATCGATCTCGCTGATACTGATGCCGGAATCGGTCAGGGCCTGGCGGCAAGGACCCTCGGTACGGGCTATCAGGTCTCCAACCAACTGCTCCATGCGGGACCGGCTCAGGGTTTTGACCAGGTGCTGAGGACCGCTGGCATCGGCGGTTATGAAGGGAAGGTTAATCTCCGTTTCCACCGTGCTGGAAAGCTCCACCTTGGCCCGCTCCGCCGCATCCCGCAGCCGCTGCAGGGCCATGCGGTCCTTGCTCAGGTCGATTCCGGTTTCCTGCAGGAACTCGCGATTCAACCACTCCAGAATCTCCTGGTCGAAGTCGTCACCACCCAGGTAGGTGTCTCCGTTGGTGGCCTTGACCTCGAAGACTCCATCCCCCATTTGCAGGATGGTGACGTCGAAGGTTCCCCCGCCCAAGTCGAACACCGCCACGGTGGCTTCCGCATTCTGCTTGTCCAATCCGTAGGCCAGGGATGAAGCCGTCGGCTCGTTGATGATGCGCAGCACCTCCAGGCCGGCGATGGTGCCGGCATCCTTGGTAGCCTGCCGCTGGGCGTCGTTAAAATAGGCGGGTACCGTGATTACCGCCTGGGTAATCTTCTCGCCCAGCTTGGCCTCGGCGTCCTGGCGGATTTTTTGCAGGACCATGGAGGATATCTGCGGCGGCGCGTAGGTTTCACCGCTCATCTCCACGTGAGCGTCACCATTGGCCGCCTTGACAATTTTATAGGGCAGCCGGCCTATGGCCGAGGAAACCTCCGGGT